>NZ_WPCB01000026.1:0-49818 GCF_009741785.1 Haloarcula sp. CBA1122 | reverse complement strand
CCGACGACCTCCACCTGCTGGAGGTGTCGGTAGCCGACGGCCACGCCGCCCTGATGTTTGGCGTGTTCCCGACCGGTGTCGAGGACGGCCCGCCGTCCGTTCGGGCGTCGTCGCCGACGTGGACGAGGTCGGCAAGCGCCACGTCGAGTGCGTCGGCGGTCGACTGGAAAATGGTCGGATGCGGCTTCCGCCAGCCGCAGTCGACGCTGGTGACGACGGCGTCGAACGCGTGGCCGCTCTGATTCTCGATGGCCGCTCGCTCCAGCGTTCGCTCGACCAATCCAGGGACACTGCAGTTCGAACAGACAGCGACCGGGCCACGCTGTGCTGCGGCGTCCAGCGCTTCGATGGCTCCCTCGCGGACCGTCACCGGGCTGTCGAAGGCATCGAGGACGACCTCGGTCGCCGTCTCCTCGGCAACCTCGACTCCGCGGCTGGCAAGCGCCAGTCGAACGTGTTCGTCCAGCGGCGCTTCCCGGCCGCGGTCGTACTCGCGGTGGGCCGAGCGATAGGCGTCCTCCCAGTCGTCCGGCACCCGAACCGACCGGGCCGAAAGCGTCTCCGCAATGGCGTCCCACGGCTCTGACGGCCGGTCTGCCGCTACGAGCGTCCCGAACAGGTCGAACGAGAGTGCCACATCTGTGTGGTTAGTGCAAGCTCACTTGAACTGTGGGGGTAGACGTGGGAACTGCTGTGGGAGTCGGGCTGCTGTCGAGGAGTTCCGGGCGCTGGAGGACTCGTTTCTTCGGACGAGCCCAGCGATGGACCTGGCCTGCGGCATTCCAAACCGTTTATACCCAAACAGGGGTAATCCGGCGGTATGGCAAGAGAGCAGACCGAAGTTCGAGAGCTCGACGAGGGAAGCTACGTCATGATCGAAGACACGCCGTGTAAGATTAACTCCTACAGCACGGCCAAGCCGGGCAAGCACGGCAGCGCCAAGGCCCGAATCGACGCCAAGGGCGTTTTCGACGGCAAGAAGCGCTCGCTGTCCCAGCCCGTCGACGCGAAGGTCTGGGTCCCGATTGTCAACCGAAAGCAGGGGCAGGTCGTTTCCACGGACGGCAACGACGCACAGGTGATGGACCTCGACACCTACGACACGTTCACGATGCGGGTCCCCGAGGACATCGACCTCCAGCCTGACGACGAAATCGAGTACCTCCAGTACGAGGAACAGCGCAAGATCACACGCTCGTAACGATGTTGCCCGGTGCGGGGGCCGACCGCGGGGCGGCCGACTACGCGCTCGTGGGCGCACCACTCGACGCGTCGACGTCGTTTCGCCCCGGGACACGGTTCGGCCCACGCCGCATCCGCCAGTTCGGCCAGCAGTTCGACGATTACGACCACCGCACCGACCAGCACTTCACTGACTGTTCCGTCTACGACCACGGCGATATCGGCCCCACGGCCGACGTTGCCGAGTACCTCACTTTCCTCCAGGGCACTCTCTCGGATTTCGAGAGCGAGGGGGCCGTCCCGCTCGTCGTCGGCGGCGAACACACCGTCTCTGTGGCCGGCGTGCGTGCGCTCGATCCAGACGTGTTCGTCTGTCTGGACGCGCATCTCGACCTGCGCGAATCCTACGCCGGCGACGAGTACTCCCACGCGACGGTGACCCACCACGCGCTCTCGGTGGCTGACGAAGCGATTGTGCTGGGCGCACGCACTGGCTCGGAAGCCGAATGGGACCGCGCGAACGAACCCGACGTGACCGTCGTCCCGCCCGAGGACGTGGCCGACTGGTCGCCTGCGTTCGACGACGAGCGGGTGTACCTCTCAGTCGACATCGACGCCGCCGACCCCGGGTTCGCGCCGGGCACCGGGACGCCGGAACCGTTCGGCCTCGACCCGCGGGAGATGCACACCGTGGTCCGAGCCGTCGCACCGCAGACCGTCGGCTTCGACGTAGTCGAGGTCAACGACCGCGACGACGGTCAGACGGCGACGCTAGCCGCGAAACTCCTCCGGGCGTTCGTGTTCGCCCACGCGGACCAGCGCTAATCCGAGATGTATCGGGGAATATTCTCGCCGTCGGCTTCAGCAGACAACTCGGTGGATGTCCATCGGCGACGCTCGCCGGACAACCGCGTCGACTGGGTCGGCGACAGCCGAGAGGTTGTCTGAGTCGCCGTCGAGGACCAGTAGCGCGGCCCGGCGGCCGGGTTCGATGACACCGCAGTCGAGGCCGACCGCTTCGGCCCCAGCGGTCGTGGCCATCCGAAGCACCGTCCGCGAGGGGAGGTCGAACGTCTTCGCGGTGTACTCCATCTCACGGAACATGGATGGTGCATTGAGCATCACATTATCAGTCCCGAGTGCCACGTCAGTGTACTCCAGAAGCGTCTCGATCGGCGGTCGGCCGACCTCAAGGACGCGGTTCGCACGGGGACAGACCGCGATAGGGACGTCCTGATCGGCCACCCGTTCGAGGTGTTCTGCTTCGGCATGGACCATGTGGACCAGCAACTCCGGCTCCAGATCCAGCGCCGGGTGTATGTCAGTGGCGTCCGGTTCGCCGGCGTGGATAGCGAACGGGGCCCCGCGCTCCTCGGTGGCGGTCCGCCGGGCGGTGAAATCGTCGTCGTTCGCGCCGCTGGCACCGAACCCGTCGGCCACGTCCAGCACCGCAGTGTCATCGCTCCCGAAGATGAAGGCCTCGATATCGAGTCCCTCGGCGGCCTCGCGTAGTGCCCGTGCCCCGTCGACGCCGAACTCCCGGAAGTCGAGAAACGCCGCGGTGCCGGTTCGCTGCATGAATCGAAGTGTGCGGTGCATCGCGGCAATCAGCGTCTCGTCATCGGCCGCTGCGATCTGCTGGTGTTTCAGGCTGTCCGGTGGCACCACTGCCTCCTCCAAGCCAAGACCGACAGCGGCCTCCTTGGCGACTGAGTCGCCGACGTGCGTGTGGGCGTTCACGAACGCCGGCAAGACAATGCGGTCGTGGTCGCTCTCGCGCTCGGACGTCTCTTCGATGGCCGTTATGTAGCCGTCCTCGACGACAACGCTGCCGTGGACCGGCTCGAACGACCGCCCGGCAAGGACGGTTCCTTCGATAGCCTCCATGTGGGTGCGAGGAAGCGGAGCTATATGTGTCTCATGGAGGCGCAATCTTGCCATGTAGCACTGGCCGCGGTAGACTGATGCGGACGGCGCCGGACAGTTCGGGTATGAGTGGTAGTACCACAGTTTCCGAGGACCGCGCGCTGTCGCCAGACGACTGGTCCCATCCGGCCGAGCGCCGATACGCGGACGCACAGGCCCGTCTTGTGGACCACTACGACCACTCCGTCGAGTCCAGAGTGACCGAGACGGACGCCGCGGGTCGCGTTCACTATCTGGTCGGTGGGAATCAGGACGGCGACCCCGTACTTCTGCTCCACGGTGTCGGAACGCCAGCAGCGACGTGGCTCCCGCTGTTCCCGGCGCTCACCGACGAGTACCGTGTGTACGCTCCCGACCGGCCCGGCCTCGGCCTCTCAGCCGCGCCGAGCTACCGGGACCGGGACCTCCGTTCGTTTCTGGTCGCATACTTGCTGGAACTGCTCGACGACCTCGCTATCGACCGTCCACACGTCGCCGGGAACTCCCACGGCGGCCTGCAGTCGCTTCTGCTCGCAATCGACCACGACTGTGTGGACCGACTGCAACTGATCGGCGCGCCGGGCGGCGTCTCGCGGGACCTCCCGCTCCTGTTTCGCCTGCTGACGGTTCGCGGCCTCAACCGCGTGCTGCTGTGGCTGCTCAGCCGTGGTGACCCAGTCGAGAACGCGAGGCAGTCGATGCAGCGGGTCAACGTCGTTGACGCCGCAGCGATACCGGACGTGTTCTACGAACTGCTCGCCGCCGGCCAGGATCTGCCCGGCCGGCCGGAAAGCCAGCGGTCGCTAGCGACCGCACAGGGCTCGTACGGCCGTGTCCACCCGTTGTTCGACATCAGGGACGAAATCGTTGGAATCGACTGCCCGACGCAGTTCGTCTGGGGGACGGAGGACGCCTTCTATCCGCCTGACGTCGGTCGCCCCGTCGCCGAGAAGATGCCCGACGCCGAGTTCCACGAACTCCCGGGACACGGTCATACGCCGTGGCTGGAACCGGGTGATGAAGTCGCTGGACTGGTCCGTGGATTCTTCGATAGGTGAGAGTTTTCAATATAATACATCGTAAACAACGACTCAGCGTCAGTGCTGTTCGGACCGCCGTGTCCGTCACCACTTGCTCGGCATCCGACACAGCAAGTAGTCTTTTAGTAAACAGGCCATCTCGGTTGGGAGCATGGACCAGCTATCGTCGTGTTACTTCTGTGGCGGCGTGCTCGACGTCTCGCTCTCCGAATATCCGATTATCCCGAAATCGCTGGACCCGGAAGCCGAGAAGCAGGGGACGGTCGTTCTCTGCTCGACCTGCCGAGAGAAGCTCGCAACCATCGTCGAACCGGCCGTCGAGGCGGCGAAGGCGGACGCCCGCGAGACAGCGGAAACGACTGGCGACGCCGGGACCACGGAGCCGCCGGGGCTACTGGATGATTCTGGAACGACGGCAGGCGACGCACAGGCGACCACCGACAGCGTGGTCGAGCCGGCTGATGACGGCTCGCTGCTGGGCGACGACGGCGCGAGCGCGGCGGGACAGGAACAGTCGGCGCAGTCAGCGGCGACGACGGAGGCGACTGCGGAGCCAGATGCGACGAACCCGGCGGCATCGGACACCACGGACGGACAAGCGGCGGAGCCGACCGAGTCGAATGACTCGGCGGCGAACACTGGGAGCGAGGACACCGAACGCGGTACGGACAGCGACGACAGCGCTGACGGCCCCTCGCTGACGAAACTGGAGTACAACAAGGTGATGCGCCTCCTCCAGAACCGCGAGATGCCCGTCGACCGTGCGGAGATACGCGAGGTCGCGGTCAACGCCTACGACATCGACGGGGAGCAGTTCGACGCCATCATCGACGCCGCGGTGGACCGGGACCTCATCGGTCAGGAAAACGGCCAGCTGGTCGAATCGGATGGGTAGCCCGTCGCCGGTAGAGAAAAACATACCACCGGTCATCTCGAAGTCCGCGCCATGAACGCAGGCGACATCGCGACGCGTCTCGACGACAGACTCGACATCGAGGCCTACGCCGACATCGACGCCAGTCCGAACGGTCTGCAGGTCGGGCCGGCGAGCCAGCCGGTCGAGCACGTCGCTTTCGCAGTAGATGCGGCCGTCGAGACCATCGACCGCGCCGCCGACGCGGGCGCTGACCTGCTCGTGACCCACCACGGCATCGTCTGGGGCGAGATGGAGCGCGTGACGGAAACCAACTACCGCCGGGTCGCACCGCTGATCGACAACGACCTCGCGCTGTACGTCGCGCATCTCCCGCTAGACGGCCATCAATCGCTTGGCAACGCCGCCGGCATCGCGGACCTGCTGGACCTCGACAACCGTGCGCCGTTCGGATCGATGGGCGGCGAGCACATCGGCCAGCGTGGCTCCCTCCAAGAACCACAGACGGTCTCCGAACTCGCCGAAACCCTCGAAGGAAATCTGGATACTGGCGGACAGCCAATTCAAGTGCTTGATTTCGGCCCGTCGACTGTCGAGGACGTCGCCATCGTGACCGGTAGCGGCGTCGACTGGCTGCAAGAGGCGGTCGAGACGGACGCCGACGTGCTCATCACCGGCGAGGGGAAACAGCAGGCCTTCCACGAGGCGCGCGAGCAGGGACTCCACGTCATTCTCGCCGGCCACTACGCGACGGAGACGTTCGGCGTTCAGTCGCTCCAGACCGTCGTCGAGGACTGGGGGCTGGAGACGACCTACATCGACTGCCCGACCGGCCTCTAAGGCGATGGCAGATGTCGTTTCGTTCGAGGGCGTTAGCTCGGATGCGGACCTCATCGCTTGGTCGCAACAGTACTGTCGCGGGGTCCGCCGCGAGCAGGGCGTCTCGGTTCGGTTCGACCTCGTCGACTGGGCAGTGTCCCACCGAGCCAAGCGTCGGGCCGCCGCAGTCAAGCGGCCGAAACTGGACGACGCCACCGTCGGCGAGCGGTACGACTGGGACAGCGTCGACGGGAGCGACGGCCGCCCGCTTCGATGTACGGTGTCGCTGACCTGGGACGCCTTTTCGGCCTTCGAGCGGGACGCCTGGGAGGCAACACTGCGCCACGAACTCATTCACGTCGAGCAATATCAGCGCGACGGGACGACCGACCACGGCCGAGCTTTCCGGCAGCGGGCCGACCAGCTTGATACCGACGTCCACTGTCCGGCCTTCTCCGAGCCCAAGCACGTCCTCACCTGCGGGGCGTGTGGCGACCTCGTTGCCCGCCGCTATCAGGACTGCAAGCTCGTCGACCGACGCGAGCAGTACCGGTCTGACTGCTGTGGGGCCTCACTGGAACTGGGCTGACTACAGCAGGAACCTGATGGCCCAGAGGACGCCCATCCCGGTCACCATCGTCGCGAACACGTCTTCAGTCCGCCAGGCGACGCCTGCCGCGAGCGCTCCGGCGACGAACTTGTCCGCGGCGAAACTACTGGCGTCGAGTGTCATGAACGAGGGGAGGACAAGCGCGGCGAGGACGGCGGCGGGGACGAACCGCAACACCCGCTCGACGACCGGCGGAATTTCGTCCAGCCGACCGAACAGCGCGATGAACGAGAGGCGACAGGCGTAGGTCAACACGCCGATGACAGCGACGACACCGGCTATCTCAACCGGGCCGTAATTAGTCGCCATCGGTCCCTCCCGTGGCGGATTCCGTGAGAACGCCAGCCGTGATGCCAACCCCGGCCGCGACGAGCAGTCCGAGATTGAGCGGGAGGCCAGCGCCGACGACGGCGACGGTTCCACCGACGACAGCGGCGATGCCGGTCGCTGCGTCCTCGATTGCAGGGACCAGAATCGCGAGGAAGACCAGCGGGATAGCGAATTCGAGACCCCAGGCGTCCGGGACGCCGGTCCCGAGTAGCGCCCCCGCGATAGTCGTGACCTGCCACACCGCCCAGAGCGTCACGGCGACGCCGAGGTAGTACCACTTCCGGTCCGTCTCACGGTCGGACCGGTAGCTGGCGACCGACAGCGCGTACGCCTGGTCGGTCAACACGTAGGCGAGCACCGCCTTCCACCGACCAGTGAATTCCCGAAAGTACGGGGCAATCGACGCCGAGTACATCAGAAGCCGGAGGTTGATGACGACGGCTGTCGCGACAACGACCGTCAGCGGAGCGTTCTGTCCCAGCAGTTCCAGCGCCGCGAGCTGTGATGCGCCGGCGAAGACGACCACCGACAGCCCGACTGCGGTCGGCAGCCCCAGTCCGGCGTTGACGGTCGCGATGCCGGCAACGAGGCCAAACGGAATAATTCCTAGCAACAGCGGCGCAACATCCCGAACGCCGCGCCTGAACGCAGCAGTATCCATAGCTCCCAATCCAACGCAGGGGCGTCTAAGCCCTCCGTTTCAGCCGCGGTGTGTGACGGCACGTCGATGCATGGGCCGTCCGCGGTGTGTGACGGCACGTCGATGCATGGCCGTCCGCGGGGTGTGACGGCACGTCGACAACGGCCTCTACCCGTCACGGCGAACCACGACGTTGAAACCCGACGCCATTCGACTGCATTGTAATGAGCGACCACACCGACGAGCGGGAGACGTTCCATCACGATCCGATCGGGCACGCGGAAGCCCGGGCCGGAATGACGGTCGGCGAACTGGCTGACAGCTACGGCGAGGCCGGCATCGGCGCGAACGACATCCACGAGGCCGTCGATATCTACAGCGAGATGCTCGATGACGACGTGACGACCTTCTTCGGACTCGCCGGTGCGATGGTCCCGACCGGGATGCGGGCTATCGTCAGCGAACTCATCCGCGACGGCCACATCGATGTGCTCGTCACGACGGGGGCGAACTGCACCCACGACAGCATCGAGGCCATCGGCGGCAAGCACCACCACGGCGAGGTGACACCTGAAGGGCAAACGGAGCGCGAACACGACGAGACGCTTCGTGACGAGGGCGTCGACCGTATCTACAACGTCTATCTCCCCCAGGAGCATTTCGCCCTGTTCGAGAACCATCTCCGGGACGAAGTCTTCTCCACGCTGGAAGACGAGGGCGCGGTTTCGATCCAGCGTATGACGGAGGAACTCGGTCGGGCCAACAGCGAAGTCAACGAGCGTGAGGACGTGCCTGAGGACGCCGGCGTGCTGGCGGCGGCCTACGAGAACGACGTGCCGGTGTACTGCCCGGCCTTCCAGGACTCCGTGCTGGGCCTGCAGGCGTGGATGTACTCTCAGACCAGCGAGTTCACGATCGACGCGCTGGCGGATATGACACAGATCACGGACATCGCGTACGAGGCTGACAGCGCCGGTGCGATGGTTGTCGGCGGCGGCGTCCCGAAGAACTACGTCCTCCAGACGATGCTCGTCTCGCCCGACGCCTACGACTACGCCGTCCAGTTGACGATGGACCCCTCGAACACCGGCGGTCTCTCCGGCGCGACGCTTGATGAGGCCCGCTCGTGGGGGAAACTTGAAAAGGACGCCCGGAATGTCTCGGTGTATGCCGACGCGACGATTACACTCCCACTGGTCGTGGCCGCGGCCCGCGAGCGCCACAGTACGGAAGCGTAATCACTTCGACGGAGGCGGCTACAGACCCGGCCGTTGTGGGACACATCTACTGAGAGACATATATTCCACATATAAACGGTCTTTCACGACCGCTCGGCAGCCGTATATAGCATGTCAGAGTACATCGGTCGACGGACATTTGTCGAAGGGACGGCGGCGACGCTGGCGAGTTCCGGGATTGCGGGGAGCACAGCAGCACAGGAATCCAATGGTGGTGAGTCAGGCACCGATGACGCCACCGACACGGAGGGCGAGGGGATGACCGACGACACGACGCTCATCGCTCACCGCGGGTTTGCCGGCGTCTACCCGGAGAACACGGAACTGGCCGTCGAGGCCGCTTCGTTCGGCGGACCGGGAACGCAGACGGCCCACCGGCGCGCCGACATGGTCGAAGTCGATGTCGTACCGACCGCCGATGGCACGCTCGTCACCTTCCACGACAACGGGCTGGCCGAACGCGACGGCGGCGAGCGCGGGCTGACAGACACCGAGGGCCTCGTTTTCGAGACCGACACGGATACTGTGACCAACGCGACTGTCTTGGGGACCGAAGAAACGGTCCCGACGCTTGAGATCGTCATGGACGCGATTCCACCGAGCGTCGCTGTCAATCTAGAGTTCAAGAACCCCGGGAGCGACGACCTCGCGTTCGCCGAGTCGCTGTCGGACCAGACACTGTCGACGCAGCGAGAACTGTGGCGACCCTACACCGAACGCGCGCTCGACCTCGTCAGCGAGTACGACAACGATATTCTCGTCTCGTCGTTCTACGAAGCTGCGCTTGCGACTGTCCGTGATTACGACGACTCGGTCCCCGTCGCCTTCCTTTTCTGGGATAGCATCGAGGAGGGGCTGGAGGTCACCCGCCGCTACGACTGCGACGCGATGAACGTCCCCCGGCATATGGTTCAGGGAACGCCCTTCTTCAACGACAGCGAGTACATCGACTCCGACCTGAGCGACATCGACCTCGTCGACATCGCTGCCGACGAGGACCGAGCCCTGAACACCTGGACCGTCGGCACGTGGTATCAGGCCCGGGAACTGGTCCAGGCTGGCGTCGACGGACTCATTTCCGACTATCCCACTGTGCTCTCGATTCAGGACTGATGAACGCCGATGCCGAATGTTGAAGGGCCGACCGGCCGACACCAATAGTATGGAAGCACCGACCGGGGACGCAGGAATCTACGCCCGTGAGTCGTCGTATCTCGACCGGTACGTCCAGCTTGGAGAAGCCGGCGACCGGATCATCTCGTTGTCGTTTCCGTCCCAGCCAGAGGCCGACGCTGGCGAGGACCACGCGCTGCTTGACCGCATCGACGAGTATCTTCAGGGGGTCGAAGACGACTTCGCTGATGTGACGGTCGGCCTCACGGTCCCGACGGACCAGCGAATAGTGCTGGAAGCTGTCCAAGAGATTCCGTACGGCGAAGATGCATCCGTCGCGCAGGTCGCGCGGATGACGCCGGACCTGAATGATGACGAAGAGGACGACCTCGCACAGGTCCGGGAGGCACTGGCCGCAAACCCCGTGCCGCTGTTGATTCCGGACCATCGGGTTCGAGACGGGCCAAGCGCCGCGCCGCCGCCTGTCGAGCAAAAGCTCCGGGCTATCGAGGGTCTCTAGGCCCAGAGCCGGTCGACGCCAAGCCCCTCGTGGACAAGTAGTTCGAGGGCGTTGACGAGGTAGTGGGCGACGACGACGGCGAGTAAGCTGTTTGTCGCGATGAACAGGCCAGCGAGCGCCAACCCCAGCGTGCCGGTGACGACGATACCCACCCGGCCCTGTGCGCCGTGGCCCAGCGCGAAGGCGACAGAGGCGACGATAGCCATCGCCCACGCCGGCGCGTTGAGGCCGGCCACGGGGACGCCGATAGCCGCTGCCCGGAAGAGCAGTTCCTCGACGATAGCGATGACCGGCAAGACACCGCCCAGCAGGATGACCCAGCCGCCGGGCGAGTCCGGGGCGAGCAGTTCCCGTAGCGACTCATCGAAGGTGACGCCGAAGCCGTCTGCCAGCGCAGCGGCGCCCTCGTTCCCGACCCAGAAGCCGATTCCAGCGCCGATACCGATTGCCACTGCCGGCAACCCTGTCGAAAGTGCGTCACTGGTGACTCCAAACGCACTGGCGGGGATTTCGAAATAAAACGCGCCGGCGACTAGCAGCACGCCGAACAGCCCCTGTGTGAACGCGACGTTGGCAAGCAACGCCCCTGTCGAGACATCGCTCGGGGCGAGCGTGTCGCGCATCTGTTGTCGCTGGGCCGCCGCCCGTTGCGTTTCGAACCGTGGGATGGTCGGGTCCCTGTCGGCCATTGAGACGCCGTCGACTGTGGATGAGACGCCGCCGTCGGACCGTACGGCTCCCTGCGAGAGCCGTGCGAGACCGAGAAGCGCGGTTAAAAGAAACCCCGTCAGGCCGACGAATGCGGCCCACTCGGGCATTTATTGGGGACTTGGACTGCCGCCCTGCCGGCCGACCTCGTGGTCGAGTGCCTTGCCTGTGATGGACTTGAGGCGGTCGACCAGCGAGTCCTTCTCGGCTTCGCCGGCGAGTGCGACCTCGAGGACCTCTGAGATGTGCGAGACGGGAATGATCTCGATCATGTCCTCGTACTCGTCCTCGATCATCACGTCCTGCGTGTTCGCCTCGGGGATGATGACCGTATCGAGGCCGGACTTGGCGGCCGCCTCGATCTTGTGCGTGACACCGCCGACCGGGAGTACGTCACCCCGGACCGACAGTGAGCCGGTCATGGCGAGGTTCTGCTTGATCGGAACGTCTTCTATCGCGGAGATAACCGCGGTAGCGACTGTGATAGAGGCGGAGTCGCCGTCGACGCCACCTTCACCGGCCTGGACGAACTGGATGTGAACGTCCTTCTCGGAGATGTCCTCGTCAGAGAACTTCTTGATGATCGCCGAGACGTTCTGGACAGCCTCTTCGGCCATCTCCTTGAGCTGTCCCGTGGCGATGACCTGACCGGGGCCCTGTGACGGGCTGACCTCGGCCATCACGGGGAGGACGATACCGCTGTCCTCGCCCATGACGGCGAGCCCGTTGACGCGGCCGACCACGTCGCCCTGGTTGACGGTGAGCTCGTAGTCCTTGCGGCGCTCGATGTAGTTGTCCGCGAGCTGTTGCTCGATGGACCGGGAGCGGCGTTTGGCCTGTAGCACGTCCGCTCGCTCGGTGCGGTCGCGGTCCTCGGCGCGGGCGATGTCGCCGGCGACGCGGACCAGCCCACCGAGGTCACGGAACTTCAGGCTGAGGTGGCCTTTGCGGCCGGCGCGACGCCGGGCCTCCAGGATGAGTTCCTGGACGGCCTCCTCGGTGAAGTGCGGGAGCCGCCCGTCGTTTTCGACCTCTTGCGCGATGAACCGGGCGTACTTCCGGCGCATCTCGGGGTCGTCCTCGATGGTGTCGTCCATGTACACCTCGTACCCGTACCCCTTGATACGGGAGCGCAGCGCGGGGTGCATGTTCTCCATCGCGTCGAGGTTCCCCGCCGCGATCATGATGAAGTCACAGGGAACGGGCTCGGTCTGGACCATCGCGCCCGAGGAGCGCTCGGACTGGCCTGTGATGGAGAACTCGCCCTCCTGGATGGCCGTCATCAGCTTCTGCTGGCTGCGGATGTCGAGCGTGTTGATCTCGTCGACGAACAGCACGCCCTTGTTGGCCTGGTGGATGGCACCGGGTTCGACGCGGTCGTGGCTCGGCGTCTCCATCCCGCCTGACTGGAACGGGTCGTGGCGAACGTCGCCCAGCAGTGCGCCGGCGTGAGCGCCCGTCGCGTCCTCGAACGGCGCAGTCTTCTGGTTGGCGTTGTTGACCAGCAGGTTCGGGATCATCGCGTCGCTACCGCGCGAACCGTAGCGGAACGCGAGATAGATGACACCGGCCGCGAGAATCCCCAGCAGGACTTGCTGGACGAGGATGAGGGCGTAGCCGATGACGATGGCGATGATGATCCACATGAGGAAGGTCCGCATCTGGTTTCGCTTGCGGGCCTCCTCCTTGTGGGCCTCGACGATCTGTTCCCCTTTGCCGCCGGGGACGGTGCGAACTTTCGGCTCGTTGCCGTCGTCGGGATTGTGATAGACGAGAACGTCCTGCAGCTCCTCCCGCGGAAGCAGTTGGGACATCGCTTTCGCCAGCATCGACTTCCCCGTCCCGGGGGAGCCGATCATCATGACGTGGCGGCGCTGTTTGGCCGCCTTCTTGATCACGTCACGGGCGTGGTCCTGCCCGATGACCTGGTCGACGAGTCGGTCTGGCACTTCGATGTCGGCGGTCGACTCGATTTCGAGACCGCCGAGGAGATTCTCCTCGTCTCCGTCCAGTTCGGACTCGCCGTCAACTTGGACATCGCTTCCGAGTGTCGTTTCGGACGTTTCTCCCTCGCCGCCCCATCGCTCCTCGGACGGGTCGGATGGCTCGTCGGCCGAGGGCTCAGAGGCGGGTTCGTCGGGGTCCTGTTTGGCCCCGTTGGTCGACGCCTCTTCCTCCCCAGCGTCGGATGCCTCCCGGTCAGGGTCGGGAGTCGCGTCGGTGTCGGTGTTGTCGCTCATACAAACGTTGCTAACATACTCACGGAAGGCCTGTCGACTGATATACTTTCTCCCCGTGTCGGTTGTTGCAACACCCCGGAAACCGCAGTACAGCGCCCGAATTGGGTGTGCTTGTATTCCGGCGGTACCGCGTCGTCGGGTTTATCAAACCACCACACCCACTGGGGAATATGCGTGGGTTCTACATCGGTCGCTTCCAGCCCTACCACAACGGCCATCACTCGATGGTCGAACGTATCGCCGATGAGGTGGACGAACTCGTCCTGGGCATCGGAAGCGCCGACGATTCACACACCACTCACGACCCCTTCACGGCCGGCGAGCGAATCATGATGATCACGAAGGCCGTCGCGGAGTACGACCTGACGACTTATGTCGTCCCCCTTGAGGACATCAACCGCAACGCCGTCTGGGTGAGCCACGTCGAGAGTATGTGCCCGGACTTCGACGTGGCGTACTCGAACAATCCGCTTGTCGTCCGCTTGTTCGAGGAGGCCGGTATCGAGGTCCGCCAGTCGCCGATGTTCGACCGCGACCGACTGGAGGGCAGCGAGATCCGCCAGCGGATGATCGACGACGAGTCCTGGCGTGACCGGGTCCCGGCATCTGTTGTGGAAGTCATTGAGGAGATCCACGGCATCAAGCGACTCCAGCACGTCTCAGACAGTGACTCGCTCGAACGATACACCGCCAGCGGCGAGTCCGTCACCGAATCCATCGATGACCTCGACGACTGATGATTACGCTCAGCTCTGATTTCGGATCACCGTATCCGGCGGCGATGAAGGGCGTCATCTGTCGGGCGACGGACGCGCGTATCGAGGATATCGCCCACGACTTTCCGCGGCAGGACGTTCGGGCGGCGGCGTTCTGGCTCACGCAGACGCTCCCGTACTTCCCGCCGGCAGTCCACTGTGTCGTCGTCGACCCGGGCGTTGGGACCGACAGAGATGCGCTTGTGATTCGCGCGGGCGAGCACGCACTCGTGGGCCCGGACAACGGCGTTCTCTTACCGGTCGCTCGCGAACTGGCTGAAAACGAGAACGACGCAGCGGACACGTTCGAAGTGTTCACCTGGGCGTACGACGACCCCGCGAGCACGACCTTCCACGGGCGGGACGTGTTCGCGCCCGCCGCAGCGGCCGTCCACGACACCGGCGTCGATACCATTGAAACACGGCCCGAAATTGAGCCGACCGACGACTACGTCGACCTTCGGTTCCCGGCAGCCGCAGTCGAAGGTGACGGAGCGACCGGCGAGGTACTCGTCGTCGATGACTTCGGGAACGCCGTGACGAACATACCCGGTGCGGTACTTGCGGAGCGGTTCGGCGGGGTGGTCTCGGTCGACGGCGTTGAGGCTCCAGTCCGACGGGCCTACGCCGCCGTCGACCAGGGCCAGCGACTCGTCACTGTTGGCAGCCATGGGAACGTCGAACTCGCCGTCAACCGCGGCCGCGGCGACGAAGCGTTCGGTGTCAGTACCGGCGACACAGTTTCCGTATCACTGTGATGACGTGTAACTACGAAGGGTTTTAGGCTCGCCGAAAAATCGGTGCTGTTAAGTCTTTTAGGCCTGCCTAATCGACTGTATGCCACAGAGACGCGACTTGCTGAAGACGGTGGGGATCGCTGCGACGGGACTCCTTGCTGGCTGTCCAAGCCAGGGGTCGTCCGAACCGAACACGGCGTCAGCTGATACCGAAGCAGCGACAGAACAGGTAACGGGTGCGGAAACCGACGAGGGGGACGAAAGCGGCGTCTCGGTCGGGCCGATGACCGCTGTCGCGACTGAGTGGAACGTCTACCGGGCGCGGCTGTACGACGCCGTCGCGCTGGGCCGGGCCGGCGCACCCGGTGCCGGGGCGACTGTCGCCCAGAGCGTTTTCGCCCGCTTCGAGGGGGCGTCGGGCGAGTACGGAGCCCACGAACAGCTAGAAGCCACGTCCGAGTCGGCATACGAGGGGTTCGAGGACGCGCTCGGGTCCGTCCAGTCGTCGCTGTCCGAGGGCGACGTGTCCGGAGCCGCCTCGGCCGCAGACAAAGCGTCGGGCCACCTCCAGACAGCGCAGCAGGCCGCTGCCGGACAGCAGGCCACCAGAGTGCTGGACCTGCTCGTGCTGGGTAGTCGGGCGAGCAATGCCGCCATGGCCGGGACGCTGGGCGCTTTCGAAGCGGCCGCTACCATCGCGGAGGAGACGATGACCGCGTTCGAGGACGCGCTGGTGTACAGCAAAATAGAGACTGCGGACGCGGAGTCCTACGAAGCCTTCGAGAACGCACTGGCTGGCATCGGTTCCGCCGCGGGCAGTGAAGACGCGAGCGGTGTCACCGAACAGGCCCGCGCCGCGCTCGATGCGACTGTCACAGGTGCGTATGCGCTGGTCCAGCAAGAGGCGGTCGCTGGTGCAGGTCACCTCGCGACGATGCAGGCCCGCGGCTGGGACGCGGCCGCACTCGCGTCCGCCGGCGGTCCCGGGCAGGCGTACGCGCACACGGTCACGCTGAACAGCTACCGTGCCCGGATTGCCGATGCGGACTGGCTCGCCGCCAACGACGCGGCCGATGCAGCGTCGACGGCCGTCGAGAACGTCTTCGCTCACTTCGAGGGAGCGAACGCGCACGACGCGCTGGAGGAGGCCGACGGCGAGGCCTACGAAGCCTTCGAGGGCGGACTGGAGGACCTTTCCAGTGCCATCGAGAACGGGAGCGCGGACGGCATCGACAGCGCCGTCGAAACGGTCGATACGAACCTCGTGACTGGTATCGAAGCGCTGGTCGGCGGCGAGGACGCCCGGGCGGCGCTGGAGTCCGCCTTCTTCCGTGCGCGCATTGCGGACGCTCGCGAACTGTATCGCCTCGGCGACGCCGACAGCGCGGCGACTATCGTCTCAGACGTGTTCGCCCGCTTCGAGGAGAACGAACTCGGCTTCCACGAGACGATGGAGCACGAGAGCGAGGACCTCTACCATCGCTTCGAAGAGGAACACCTCGTGGCACTCCAGTCGGCCTACGAGAACGACGACAGCGAAGCCGTGGCGACCCATCACGACGGGGTCCAGCAGGCCTTGCTTGACTTCGAAGCGGCCCTGTCGACGGCTGTCGCCAGCGGAGCGGAGGCGGACTACATGATCGGGCGGGCCTTCGACGCGGCCGGCCTCGCGGCGCTGTCGGAAACCGACCGCGCGGCGACCGTCATCCAGGATACCTTCGCCCACTTCGAGAGCGGCGCGGCGGGCTTCCACGAGGCGCTGGAAGAAGCCGACGAGGAAATCTACGAGAGCTTCGAATCGACGCTTTCCGACGTTCGTGCCGCCGCTCAGGACGGTGGGGATGTCACCAGCGCGGCGACAGCGTTCAACGACGAGGCCATCGCGGCGGCGTATGCCATCGTCGGGAGCGCCGGCGGCAACGGGGAGGCCGCGACAGCCATCGTACAGGACGTCTTCGCGACCTTCGAGGAAGCACGGGTTCACGAGATGCTGGAGGAAGCGGACCACGACGCCTACGAGCACTTCGAGGCTGCGTTGAGCGACTACTCGCAAGGGCTGACGAACGGCGACGGCAACCCGACACGGATGGCGGATGCCACACGAACCGGGCAGTTCGCTGTCGTCGGCGCTGTCGACAGCGCCCCGAGCGGGTCCGGAGGCCACGGTAGCGAGGAGTCCGAGGAGACCGAGACGTCGCTGTCCGGCGGCCCGAACGTCGTCGAGGGCGTTCCCGACGACGCCGACCACGTCGTCGACATGGAAGCAGTGGCGTATGCGCCGGAAGAACTCACTGTCAGCGTCGGCGATAAAGTCGCCTGGGAACACGTCGGCGGCGAACCGCACTCCGTCACTGCTGTGGAGGACGAAATCCCGTCGGACGCGACCTACTGGGCCTCCGGCGGATTCGAGAGCGAGTCGGCCGCACGCGAGGGATGGGAGAACGGGGAAGGGGCAGTGCAGTCCGGCCAGAGTTACGTTCACACGTTCGAGACGGCTGGCGAGCACGGCTACGTCTGTATTCCGCACGAAGCCGCGGGGATGGTTGGCACCGTCATCGTCGAGGAGTAATCGACGCTCTACTTTTTGGCACGCCTAGAAACCGATGGCTTTTTGTATTTTAGGGTAGCCTAAACAATTGTATGCCGGACGAACAGGCCACATCGAGACGGGATATCTGTCGCCGTAGCGAGTCGGGTACTGCCGTCCCTGTCGTCCGCGCAAACGCCGCCCTACAGGAGGTGAGAGTCAGGACGTGACCGGGTATTGACCTGTCAGTCTCGACCATCTTTCGCGGCGACGACCACCGTGGGCATAGCCCGTCGCCGCGCGCCACGAGTTTTTCGTGTCTGTCCCGTGGGCGTCTCGCCCCAAGGACGCCCCATTTCAGGTCCTTTGCTGTGGACCACACCGGAACTATCGGTCCTCCCAGCGGATGGTGTCTGGAGAGTACGAGAACCCATCTCACATCGTCTGTATCAGCACTTTTGTGATGACGCTCAGCCCGGATAGGTCCCGCCGCCAATCACTCCCGTTCATCATACCATTGACGACGATAGCGACGGCGAAGAAGCGATGCCGCCGTCATGCGAACGGTTCGGGGTAGGCGTTTTGAGTCCGCCGGCCCTGGCACTGGATATGAGCGACGAGGAACCAGCGGAGAACATCAGCGGCGGGACCGCTGGCGGCGGCCAGTCAGCCACGTTCGACCCGGAAACGGCTGGGACGCGGGCCGAAGCTATCGTGGACCGCCTCGGCGAAATGTACTGGACGAAGACCTACGGCGGCCGGGACGCCTTCGAGTGCCTGGTCCGGACGATTCTCAGCCAGAACACCTCCGACAAGGCGAGCCAGCCGGCCCACGACGAATTGATGGCGCGGTACGGGAGCGGCGGCGGGGCTGCGAGCGGTGGCGGCACCGATGCTGACCTCGCCCGCGCGCTGGCCGACGCCGACCAGCCCGAACTCGCCGAGACCATCTCCTCAGCCGGGCTCTACAACCAGAAGTCCGAGCGCATCATCGCCCTCGCTCAGCGTATCTGCGAGGAGTACGGCGGTGAGGCCGGGTTCGACGAGTTCGTCCGCGACAGCGACCCCGAGAAGGTGCGGTCAACGCTGCTCGACATGAACGGCGTCGGCCCGAAGACCGCCGACTGCGTCCTGCTGTTCGCGGGCGGTCGCGGCGGTGTGTTCCCCGTCGATACACACGTCCACCGCATCGCCCGCCGGATGGGGCTGGCCCCACCCGATGCCGACCACGAGGCTGTCCGCGAGTATCTGGAACGCGACGTCCCTGGGGAGAAATGCGGCTTCGGACATACCGCGATGATCCAGTTCGGCCGGGAGTACTGTAGCGCCCGGAAGCCGGCCTGTTTGGACGACCCCGACGCCTGCCCGCTGGCGGGCCACTGCGACCAGGTCGGCGTGTATCCGGCCGCTGACGAGGTCACCGACCCATCGGAAACGGTCTAACGCTTCACAGTACCCTGCAATACTATCGTTGGGTGCTGATATCTGCACTCTCCTGTCAAAAATCGTACTGAATCACGTTTCAGGAAGTGCTTTAGTCCCCCGAAAGTGACAACGTCCGTATGTTCGGACCGGTATCCGACCGTGGGTTAGTGCGCCGGTACTACCTGTACCGTGCCACGATTTCGGTCGGATTCATAACTCCCATTTTCACCTTGTTTCTCCTGCGAACACTGACGTTCACACAGGTCGGTGTCCTCTCAGCGGTCTGTTCGGCGCTGTCAGTCGTCGGCGAGATACCAACAGGCTACGTCGGTGACAGGCTCGGGCGGCGTGCGAGCCTCCTTCTCAGCGTGCTGTTCACCGTTACCTCACTCGCAGGCTTCGTTCTCGCTTCGGGGTTTCTCTGGTACGGCTTCCTCTATGCACTGTGGGCGCTGGCGCTGACGTTACGCTCGGGGAGTATGGATGCGTGGCTGTACGATACACTCTCTGAACGACTCGATAGCGGGCAGTTCAGCCATATCCGCGGCCGGGGTGACGCGATGCAGAACTGGACTGCGGCAGTCTCAATGGTTGTCGGTGGCCTGCTGTACGGGCTGGACCCGATCTATCCGTTCGTTGCTGCGGTCGGTTTCAATAGCCTCGGGTCCGTCGCACTGCTTTCATTGCCGAAGAACCGGCAGTACGCAGACCGGGGTGGTGACTCTGACTCCGGCGACCGTCTCGATCCGCTGGAAACCGTCGCCGTCATCCGCACGCATCTGGCTCGACCGCCGCTCCGAGCACTGATACTGTACATCGGACTGTTCTATGCCGTGTTGAGCGTTTCTCACACCTACGTCCAGCCGATGGCGGTCGAGACGCTGGGGCCGTACGTCGCCACTCTCGGCGTAGAGGTCCCTGCTGGTGGTCCGATCGCGGCGGCGCGAGCAGGTGAGGCCGGCGCGGCGCTCGCGCTCGGACTGGGTGTGCTGTACGCCGCCCTGACAGCAGTCTCGTCCGCTGGCGGCTACTACGCCGGCGCAATTGAGGCCCGTCTCGGCGTCCGCAAAGCCGTGATCGTCGTGCCAGCCCTGACGGCTGTCGCGCTCGTGGTACCGCTGTGGATTGCGCTGGTGGCACTACCGACGTTCGCGACAGTCCGAACCGCGAAGCCGCTGGTCCAGCCCATCGCAAACGGGTATATTAACGACCATGTCGAGGCGGTCGGGCGGGCGACGTTGCTCTCAGCGGTCTCGATGTCGTATATGGCTCTCCGGACGCCGCTGGCACTTGCTGCTGGGGTGGCGGCGGATGCAACCACGGCGACCACAGCAGTTGCGGCGCTTGGCGGCCTGTTTCTCGTCGCTGGCGGCGCAGTCTGGCTGTTCGGGGCGATTGCGCCTGAGGCAGTGACTGCGTCCGGTGACAGGGCCAGCAAATCGGCATCATAGAGCCGTCGGCAGTCGGCCGGGCGTTCCGACCGGGTCAGGAGTATATCGCAGTCTCCTCCGAACGACAGCGGACTATCCCGACTACAACGCGGTTCGGTCAGTTTGTAGATTACGCCCGGTGGCCCCAGCGCTCGCCGTCCTCGGCGTAGCGGGCACTCACAATCCGGTTGAACTGGTCGTCGGACAGCGAGATGTCGGCCGCGCCGACGTTCTCGTCGAGCTGGTCGATGGTGCGGGCCCCGACGATGGGGACGCAGGTGATATCCGGCTGTTCGATGAGCCAGCGGAGCGCGACCTGGGCGGGGGTGGCGTCGAGTTCGTCCGCGACGGCGCGGAGTTCGTCGAGGACGTGCCAGCCGCGCTCCGAGAGGTAGAAGTCCTCGAAGCGGTCGGACAGCGAGCCGCGAGCGCCCGCCGGTCCCTCGAAGGCCGTCGGGTCGTCGTCGTCCGTGCGCTCGTACTTGCCCGTGAGGAAGCCGCCGGCCAGCGGCGAGTACGGACAGACAGCGATGTCCTGATCGGCACACACATCGAGGTAGTCTTTCACGTCATCGCGGTAGCCGGCGTGGAAGAGCGGCTGTGTCACCTCGAAGCGTTCGTAGTCCTCGACGTCGCTCTTCCAGAGGGCCTTGGTCAGTTGCCAGGCGGCCATCGTCGACGCGCCGAGGTGGTGGACCTTGCCCGCGCGGACGAGGTCGTCGAGCGTCGACAGCGTCTCCTCGATGTCGCTGTGCTCGTCCCAGCGGTGGATGTAGTAGAGGTCGAGATAGTCCGTGTCGAGGCGGTCCAGCGTCCCCTCGATCTGTGCGCGGATGTGCTTGCGGCCGAGACCAGAGTCGTTGGGGCCGGGCTCGCCGCGACCGTCGAAGGGGAAGTACACCTTCGAGGCGATGACAAAGTCCTCACGGTCGTAGTCGTCGAGCCACTCGCCGATGTATTCCTCGCTGGTCCCGTTGGGGTTGCCGTAGACGTTGGCGGTGTCGATGAAGTTGATGCCCCGCTCCCACGCCGCGTCCAGCAGTTCGTGGGCCTCCTCGCGGTCGGTTTCGACGACGCCGCCGGTCTCCCGGCCGAAGCGCCAGGTGCCGAAACACAGCTGTGAAACCGTCGTTCCGGTCGAACCGAGTCTGGTGTATTCCATACCGGAGCCACGCGGGGCTACCCGAAAAAGGGGTTTGGTCGCGGCGAAGGCTGACCGGTACTCTACGACCGCTTCACGGACGCCGCGACGACCAGCCCGGTCACTAGGAGAAACGCCGTCAGCGAGAGGTTCGGCACGGTCAGGCCGAACACCCGGTACTGTATCTGGGCACAGCTAACCGCCCCGAGACCGCAAGTGGTCTGGCTTACCTGCAGCCAGGAGTGGTAGGCCGCGATGGCGGCCCCCGGCACCGCCAGCGGCAGCGCCGTCCGGACGACACCGGGCCGGTTCTCGACGGCGGCGACGCCGAGGACGACCACCAGCGGATACATGAGGATTCGCTGATACCAGCAGAGCCGACAGGGGGTCAGCCCGAGGCCCAGCGAGAGATAGAGGCTGCCGGCCGTCGCAACGGTGGCGACGGTAGTCGCCGCGGCCAACAGGAACCGGGCTCGGTCGGAATCGGATCGAGAATCGCCCACAGGGAAGCCAGCGTTTGCTGGCGGAAAAAGCGTTCCGAGAGTCGCCCTCTTTCTCGGCTCCCGCTTGACCGGAGCGCCAGCGCTCGCTTTTTCAGGCCTGCCGCCGACAGCCAGCGTATGCCCGACGATTCGGACCCCGAGGCGAACCTCGAACAGTGGAAGTCCGCGATGCAGGAAGAGCACGCTGAGGCCATCGCAAACCCCGACCCCGACGAGTCCCACCAGATAGAGGGCGTGGCACAGGTCACATATCGGGTGACGTTCGACTACGACGCCGACGAGGACGTACTTGACCGGGCCAGCGCCGAGGAGGTCGACGACCTGACCGACCCCGAGCTGCTCTCCTGTGCCTGTGGCGTTCGTGGGATGACGCCCGAGGAAGCCCGGGAGCACATGGCCGCCGCTGTCGAGCAGATGTAAACAGGGACAGCAGGCCCTCTCAGTCGTGGATAGTCACGCCGTCCTGGTCGACCGAGATGTCGAGCAGGCTGGTCACTTCGTAGTCGGTGTCGTCGAGCGCCGACTCGCCCTGTTTGCGGAAGACGACGACGATGTCAGAGATATCTGCCCCGATGTCATCGAGCGCCTCGCAGATGGAGGCCATCGTGCCGCCGGTCGAGAGCAAGTCGTCGACGATGAGCAGGTCGTCGCCCGCCTCGATGTCGTTGATGAACATCTCCGATTCGGAGTAGCCGGTGGTCTTGTGCAGCGGGACCTCGTCGTCGAGGCCGTAGGAGCGCTTGCGGATGACAACAAGCGGAATGTCCGTCTGGAGCGAGAGCGCGGTCGCGATGTGGATACCCATCGCCTCCGGCGCGACTATCTTGTCCACGTCGAGGTCGGCCGCCCGCGTCACACCGACGACGACCTCGCGGAGGAGTTCCGGCTCCAGCATCGGAACGCCGTTGCTGAGTGGGTGGACCAGGTAGGAGTATCCATCCTTGTCGATTATCGGGGCCTCGTGCAGCGACTCGCGGAGCTTCTCCATGCCCCCGTTACCTGAAGCGGGACAATAAACCGTTCGAGGCTGGGCTGCGGTCTGTGCGTTACAGTATCATGTTGTGACTCGGACGGTCCACACAAACGACGAACCGAAAGCGACGGCGTCAGTCCGCCGTCGAGGCCGAACGGTCCTGTTTCGTCTCGAAGGGGCTGTCCTCAATGATGTCCCGGGCGGTGTGCTCGCCGCTGATAAGACACATCGGCATCCCGATACCGGGGGTCGTGTAGGCCCCGGTGTAGTAGAGCCCCTCGAGGCCGGCGCGGTGGCCGGGGCGAAGCGGCCCGGTCTGGAACAGCGTGTGGGCCAGCCCGAGCGCCGTCCCCTGGGGGTCGCCGAAGCGCTCGGCGAACTCGCTCACGCAGGCCGACTCCTCGACGACGATGCGGTCACGGAGGTCCACGCCGGTCTGTTCCGCGAGGTCGTCCAGCACGAACTCCCGGTACTCCTGTCGAATCTCGGGGCCGTCGTTGAGCCCCGGTGCGATGGGGACGAGGACGACGACGGCGTGGTGACCGTCAGGGGCGACCGTCTCGTCGGTCTTCGACGTGACCGAGAGATAGTAGGCGGGGTCGTCGGGCCACGCCGGACGGTCGAATATCTGCTCGAAGTGGTCGTCCCAGTCTGTCGGCAGCACCAGCGAGTGATGCGCCAGCGGACCCACGTCGCCCTCGATGCCGAGATACAGCATGAACGCGGATGGCGCGTAGGTCTGGTCGTCCCAGTGGTCCGGGTCGTGGTCGCGAACGGCGGGGTCGAGCAGATTCTGCTCGGTGTATGCGGGGTTGGCGTTGCTGACGACGATGTCGGAGCCGACGACGCCGTCCTTGGTGGTCAGTTCGAACGCCCCCGCCTCGCCGGCGATGTGCTGGACCTCGGTCCCGGTCTGGACGTCGACGCCGAGTTCGCGAGCCAGCGACCCGAGGCTGTCGACGACGCCGGCGATGCCGCCCTCCGGGTAGAACACGTTCATGTTCAGGTCGACGTGGCTCATGATGCTGTACAGCGCCGGGGTGTTGTGTGGCGCGCCGCCGAGAAACACCAGCGTGTATTCGAGCAGCTGCCGGAGCTTCGGGTGGTCGATGTAGCGGCCCACGTAGTCGTCCATCGAGCCGAACAGCCGCGCCCGCGGCGCGAGCGGGAGGAGGTCGGTGTCGACGTAGTCCCGCAACCGCTCGCGGCCCTCGTAGACGACCCGGTTCATCGCCAGTTCGTAGTTCTGTTCGGCCCGGTCGAGGTACTCGGCTAGCGCATCGCCGGCCCCCTCCTCGTAGGACTCGAACACCTCGCGGGCGTTCTCGCGGTTCGGCCGCATCGTCACGCGATCGCCGTCCTTCCAGAACACCCGGTACTGGGGGTCCAGTCGCTCCAGTTCGTAGTAGTCCGCGGGCTCGCGGTCGAAGTGGCCGAAGAAGCGCTCGAACACGTCGGGCATCAGATACCACGACGGACCGGTGTCGAACCGGAAGCCGTCGCGTTCGAGGACGCCCGCGTGCCCGCCGAGGCGGTCGTGGCGTTCGACCAGTCGCACGTCGGCCCCGGCGTCGGCCAGATAGCACGCGGCCGAGAGGCCGCCGAAGCCGCCGCCGACGACGGTCACCGTCCGGTCGCGAGGGAGGCCATCACGCATAGCAGCCGCTAGCGACTATGACTGAAAAAGGGTTGTCTGGATTCTCAAGACCTCACAACAGACACTGTCATAATTAATCCACTGGGCCGTTCCCAGTTCGCTGGAATCGCTTGTCTCGTTTATTGTGAGTATTTCCCTAGGGCCACGATATGCCCACGACCGGCCTGGGGTCCGTCTGGCAGCGGCATCGGGACACCGACCGCCATCCGTCGCTCTGGCTCTCGCGGGCGAGCCTGCTGGTGCTCGCCGCCACCTTCGGCCTCCTCGGCACCGTCGGCGTCAGGGTCCCGCTCCGGGCCCAGATGGTGGTGTATCTCGTCGGGATGGTCGCGCTCAATCTCCCCCACGGCGGGTACGAGCACTTCGAGAACCTCCGCCGCCGTCGCCCCTCGTTTCGCTGGCGGTACGTCGCGGTGTATCTGGCGGCCATCGGCGGATTCGTCGGCCTGTTCCTCGTGGCGCCAGTCGCCGGCCTCGCGCTGGCGCTGACCGTCGCCATGGCGAAGGGCGGGCTCGGCGGCCTGCAGGTGCTGGAAGCCACGAGCGGCACCGAGCACCTCAAGACCCGGTTCCAGCGCGGGCTGGCGGCGGCCGTCCGCGGCGGCGCGGTGATGCTCGTCCCCATCGTGTTCTGGCCGGAGACGTTCCACGCGTTCAGTGCGCTGATGGTCGGGCTCGTCGAACCTGGGGCGCTCTCGTCGTATGCAGGCTTGTTCGACACGACCCGGCTCGTCATCGGGTCGAGCTACGGGCTCGCACTGACGGCGCATATCCTGCTTGGCTACGTGCGCGGCGGCGGCCGCTCCTGGCTTGTCGATGCCGGAGAGTCGCTGCTGCTTGCGGTATACTTCGCGTTCGTTCCGGTCCTCGTCGCCGTCGGTCTGTACTTCCCGTTCTGGTACTCCGCCCGACAGGTGGCGCGGACGGCATCCGTGGAACAAGAGCCGGTCGGCGACGAGCGCTGGGACCTGCTCGGCGGCGCGGACGCCTCGACCGTCGCACTGCGCGCCTGGGTCGTCCTCGTCGTCGGGGCGCTGGCCACCTTCGGCGTCCTCGCCGCCGTCTACTGGGCGTTCCCGAACCCACTGGGGGCGAGCGACCTGCTCCCCGGCGCGGTGGCGTTTTGGAGCGTGTTCATCAGTATCGTCGCGCTCCCGCACATCATCGTCGGGTCGGTCCTCGACCGTGACCGGGGTATCTGGTACGTGCCGTGACGGCGCAGTATTCGGAGACAGCCACGGCGTCAGTCCACAGATGACTAGGTTTCTGTAGCTGGCGAACGCCTGCGTCGGTATGTCCGAGTTGCGCCCCGTCCCGACGACTGACCGCGAAGCCTGTCAGCGGATGCTCCAGTACGCGTTTGCGCCCGAAACGGGCCCGGTGACGCCGGACCCCGATAGCGACTGGCCGCCGTCGCTGTTCGATCAGCGAGGCCTCTACGACGGTGACGGCCTTCGTGCGGTCTGCAAGCTCTACTATCTCGATACAACCGTTCGCGGCGAAGCGGCGACGGTCGGCGGCCTCGGCGCGGTTGCGACACCGCCCGAACACCGCCGAAAAGGATACGCCGCCGACCTCTGCCGGCACGCCTTACACGAGTACCGCGAGGCCGATGTCGGGTTCGTCACCCTCTGGCCGTTCTCGACGCCGTTCTACCGCCGCCTGGGCTGGAGCACGGCGAACACATATCGCCGCTTCGACCTGCCGCCGTCGGCACTTCCAGACCACGACACCGCCGGACAAATGGTCCGCCTCGACGCCGACGACTGGGAGCGGCTCCGTCAGGTTGAGTCCGCTTCAGCCGCCGGGACGGCGCTCTCGCTCCGCCGCTCAGAAGCGTGGTGGCGCGAGCGGACGCTCGCCGACTGGGACGACGACGGCGTCCCGTACTGCTACGGTTACGAACGCAACGGTGACCTCCGTGGGTACGTCGTGTACACCGTCGCGGACGATGCCGACCGCACGCTCTCGGCCACACAGTTCGCGGCCGCCGACGAGGAGGCCCGCCGCGAGCTGTTCGCGTTCCTCGGGACCCACGGCGCACAGATAGAGCGCGTCACGCTCCAGTTGCCACCCGACGCCGACCTCCTCCATCGCGTCGACGACCCTGGCGCGGTCGACTGTACCGTCGAGCCCGGGCCGATGGTGCGGCTGACCGACATATCTCATCTTGAACGCCTCGACTGGCCCGATGGGGGCCTCGACTGCACGCTCTCGGTCAGCGACCCGCTGCTCGACCGCAATGACGGTCTGTTCGAACTGTCAGTGAGCGGCGGCACTGCGACAGTCGACCCGCGTCCAGCCAGCGATTCGGCGGCCGACGTGAGCATCGACATCGCGACCCTCTCTCAACTGGCCGTCGGGACCCATGGCGTCGACGCCGCCGAACGAGTGGCCGGCCTGGAGATACGCGACGACTCGGTTCGGGACCCGCTCGCTACCGTGTTCCAGTCCGAGCCGGTGTATCTGGGCGAGTTCTTCTGAGAGCGTTCCCCAAGACAGCTCCTCCCAGTCGACGCTCACTGGCGAGCTTGGGGGCGGAACCGCTAAGCGAACTCGCTGGGAAGGGGCCACTGAGTGTCACCACGATGCCACTAGACGAGATGCAGACAATCGGCGTCCTCGGCGGGATGAGTAGCGAGTCGACGCGGACCTACTATCGGCGTATCGACCACAGAATCAACGACGCACTCGGCGGGCACAGTGCAGGCGATATCGTCATCCGGAGCGTCAACTTCGCCGCCATCGAGCAGTGTATCCGTGACCAGGCCTGGGACAGCGTCGCGTCAATCCTCGTCGATGCGGCGCTGGACCTGGAGGCCGCCGGAGCCGACTTCGTAGTGATGGCGACGAACACGATGCACCGGGTCGCGCCCCAACTGGTCGAGGCACTCTCGGTGCCGTTCCTCCACATCGTCGACGTGGCGGCGGAGGCAATCCGTGCTGCGGGCATCGAGACCGTCGGCGTCCTGGGGACGGACGCCGTGATGTCGGGGGCGTTCTACCACGACCGGTTCGCGTCACACGGCATCGAGACGGTCGTCCCCGACCCGAGCGCCCGTGAGGATGTCGACCTGATTATTTTCGATGAGCTGACCGCCGGCGAGGTGCGCCCCGACTCACGAGCGCGGTATCTCGACGTCATCAACGGGCTGGTGGAGGCGGGGGCACAAGGGATTGTCCTCGGCTGTACCGAAATCGAACTCCTCGTCGAACAGTCGGACTGCCCCGACACGCCGCTGTTCGACACGACGGCGCTGCACGTCGAGCGAGCCGTTGACCGAAGCCTGGCGGCCGTCGTGGACTGATTCCCTTGTAGACGGGCGGCACTCCGTGACTGGCCCTGTTCTCGTCACCCGGGTCTGGGACCGGCTCAGTCGGTGGTCGGGGTGTCGCCGTCGTTCGCTCGAATCCGAACCGTCGAGATACGGGTGCCGTCGACGCTTGTCACCTCGAACGCGTGTCCGGCCGCTTCGGCGGTATCACCGACTTCCGGCGCGCGGTCGAGATGACTCAGTACCAGCCCGCCGACGGTTTCGACTGCGTCGCTGTCGAGGTCGACACCGAGCGCCTCGCTGACTGTCGACAGCGGGACGCCGCCGTCGGCGTCGTAGCTCCCGTCGCTTCGCTTGCGGATGGCGTGTTCGCGGCCGTCGACGTCGAACTCGTCGCGCAGGTCGCCGACGACGGCCTCGACCACGTCCTCGATGGTCGCGATGCCTTCGAGCGACCCCCATTCGTCGATGACCGCGGCCATCTGCCGGCGGTCTTGCCGGAACTGCAACAGGAGGTCGTTGATAGCGGTCGTCTCCGGGACGACCGGTATCTCGTGGGCGATATCGCCGGCAGTCGTGTTTTCGTTGCCTTCCTCGCCGGCCCGTAGCACGTCCTTGACGTCGATGAACCCGACGATCTGGTCGCTGTCGTCGGCATCGACCACCGGATAGCGGGTGTGTCCCTCGTCGAAAACGACTGCCCGGATATCCGACAGCGTGGCGTCGGCCGGCACGCTCACGACGTCGGGGCGCGGGACCATGACCTCCCGGACGACCGTATCGTCGAGGTCGAACACGCGCTCTATCATGTCGACCTCCGCCGCGTCGATGTTCCCCTCTTCGCCGGACCGAGCCAGCACCCGGCGTATCTCACGCTCGCCGAGCGTCTCGTCCGTTTCCGAGGCCGGCGGGACGCCGAGCAGTTGCGTAAAGGCGTTCGCCGAGCCGTTGAAGACGACGATACCAGGATAGAACAGGTAGTAAAACAGCTTCATCGGCGGTGCGAGCAACAGTGAGAGCCGCTCGGTCTGGGCAATCGCGAACGCTTCGGCGCGAGTTCGCCGAAGACGACGTGGAGGAACGTGATGATTGTAAACCCAATCGCGAACGCCACGAGGTGGAGGAGGGTCTCCGGCAGTATCGGTGCCAGAACGGGTTCCAGCAGCGCCGCCACGGCGGGCTCACCGACCCACCCCAGCCCCAGCGAGGCGAGCGTAATCCCGAGCTGGGTCACCGCGAGGTAGTTGTCCAAGTCCGCCATCACTGCCTGGAGCGAGCCCGCACCGGCTTTCCCCTCGTCAGCGAGCTGTTCGACAGAGGTGCCGCGAACGCGAACGAAGGCGAACTCCGCGGCGACGAAAAAGCCGTTCAGTCCCACGAGTACCAGCGCCAAGACGAGCTGTGCCGCCGAGAGCGCGAGGTTTACCATCGCAGCCTCCGGACGGCGAGCGGCGGTGTGTTCATACACACCCATCTCCGTCACCGTACTAAAGTGCTGGAATCTCCGCGCCCGTACCGCCGTCGACTCTCTCAGCGGTACGCGGCGCGGACAGTGTCCGCGATGACACCGGGCTCCCGGTAGTGTTTGGTCACCGGGGGGACTTCCCGGTCAAGGTCGAGCATCTCGTAGACGGCGGTCATCGCCGACCGGACCGAGTACTCGACGGTGAACACCACGTCCCGCGGCTGTTCGGCGTACTGTCCGAGGAACGCCAGGTTGTTCGACCCGTCAGGAACGACTTCGGGTCGGTCACCGGGCTCCCGTGGCTGGAAGTGCGCCGTGATGAACGGCATCATCGCCGGGATGCAGGTCACGTCGTCGAGTAGCTCCGGGAGCCGGTCCTCGCACTGCAGGTGGTAACACAGCTCTTGGAGGATCTCCCGGCCGGTACACTCGGACATCGGTTTCTCCACGTAGTTCCCCTCGCGGTCCGGGAACAGCGCGTAGCCCCAGAACACCTTCACGTCGTCCGGCTGGTTCGCGAAGTGGGGCTGTGCGGCGACGACTGTCGACAACAGCCAGTTCGACCCGAGGTAGGTGACGAGCCCGTTGCCCGGTTCCTCGTTCGTGAAGTCGACGATGTGGTCGAACAAGTCGGTGTTGTGCAGGGTGACGGTGAACGACTCCCATTTCGTCTCCGTGACGTTGTCCGCGAACACCGACGGGTTGCCGAACTGTGGGTTGTCCTCGGCGATGGACTTCCACAGCTCCCACGACGCCCCGGTTTCGTTCAGTTCGGGGGCCTCGTCCATCCCGCCGATGGACGAGCCGTCGGTCATCGACCCGTTCGTCACGAACACGAGGTCGGACGGCTCAACTGGGACCGACTCGGTGCCGCTGTCGGTTTCACAGTAGAGCCGCTCGACGGTGCGCCCTGTCCGCGACGGGACGATATCCATATCCGTCACCTCGTGGCCATACTCGAAGGAGACGCCCCTGTCTTCGAGCCAGCGTCGGAGCGGGAGGATCATCGAGTCGTACTGGTTGTACTTCGTCCGGTCGATACCTTCCATGGTGTGCAGGCGCGGGAACTCGTGCAGGAACCGGTACATGTACCGCCGGACTTCGGCGACGCTGTGCCACGGCTGGAACGCGAAGATCGTCGCCCAGACGTACCAGAAGTTCGTCTCTAGGAACGACTCGTCGAACCACTCTTCGATGCGCGTGTCACCGAGTCGCGGTTCGGGCGTGAGGAGCAACCGAGCTATCGACTGTCGATGCTGGCTCGTCAGTCCGTACTCGCCCGCGTCGATCCGTTCGCCCTCGTGCATCAGCCGCGTTTTCGCGTACGAGGGGTGCGCTTCGTTGAACTCGTCCATCACGTCTTTGACCGACCGCGAGTCGTCTTCGAGCGACGGGATGGACTCGAAGAGGTCCCACGTACATTCGTACGCCGGATAGTTGAACATCCTGCCGCCCCGGATCAGGTAGGCCTCGTCCGGGTCGCCAGCGCCGTCCATCGCGCCACCGACGACGTCCAGCTTTTCGTAGACATGGATGTTTTCGCCGGGCATATTGCCGTCCCGTACGAGGAACGCCGCCCCAGCGAGGGAGGCAATACCGCCGCCGACGAAGTGTGCGTCGCGGTCAGTGACGTGTGGGTGCTGGTGGATGGTCATTTTGGGTCACCGTCATGTAGTACTACGCAACTCCCAGCCCTAACCGTTGCCAACATATGTACAGCAGTTTATAAGAGGGGACATCTCGCCGACATAGCCGCGCTCCGGGTAGCCCGCTGTCACTGTTCGGAGCTGGCAATCGTGTGGTCGATCAGCTGGTCCGTTCCACGTCGGAGACGCTCCGAGATCGCGGACGTGGTCGCGTCGAGTTCTGCCGAGAGTTCCGTCAGGTCTGCTCCGCGAGGGACGGCGAAATAGCCCAGTCGGTGGGCTGCCAGCAGCGCCTCTCGTTGCGGGGCGGTGAGTCCGTAGTCATCGCCGCCGTGTTCCGTCTCGCAGAGCCGATGCGGGCGGAACGTGACGCTGCTGGACTGACAGGCGTCCCGGAACGCTTCGAGGTCCGCTCTGTCGGCGAACTGCGTACTCACCTTCCACCCGTGTTCGGTCACGAGCGCACCCATCGGATACGTCTGCCGGTCGACGAGCTGGGTGTACATCTCGACGTAGTCCGTGTCGAGGACGACCCGATAGCGGGACTCGACGATAGCCGAGTCCATGGCGACAAACTCCACGACGGACTCGTCGCCGAGCAACGCCGATTCGAGGGCATCCGGTTCGACGCCTGTCGCGGAGAATACGAGTGCCGGCTCCGCGGTCGTTCCGGAGACGACGGTGTCGACGATCAGCCGGGTGTCCAGTTCGGCAGCGACCGCACACAGCGGCATATCCGCGGACTGCAACTCGAACTCACAGATGACGCTCATATGTGTTGCTCGCCCGACCAAAATAAAGGCGTACTGGGGATTCCCACGCGCCGAAACCGACCGGCGAGGTCGGAGCCGCTCGACGAACATCCACAGGCGGAGCAGGCCGAGGCGGTTCACGCTGTCCCTGCAACGCGGATTGCGACTCCATCACTGCTCGTACTGGGACGCGTTGCGCGTTGTGGTGGATACACGCGGCGAAACGGTACAGGAAAACGCGTGTGCCGAACCGCTCCGAGCGTCAGTCTGTGTTCACGCTGTTGTCGATCAGCGGTGTCGGGATTGCTCGGTTTCGTCGGCAGCGACGTCAAACTCCGACAGGAGCGCCTTGAGCTGCTCGGCCTGCCCGCTCAGCGATTTGATGCTGTCGTTGATCTCCGACATCGAGGCCGCCTGCTCCTCTGCGGCGGCGGACACGCTCTGTACCTCATCGGCAGTGGATTCACTGAGGTCGGCGACTTCCTCGGTCATCGATACCGCTTCTTCAGTACTGGCGGCCTGATCGTCAGTGGTGTCGCTGATCCCCTGGACGCCGGCGTCCGTTTTGTCGGCGTACTCCGACACTTCTGTGAACGCTTCCATGACCTCTTCGACCGCACTGATGCCTGCTTCCATCGACTCCTCAGCGACTCTGGCCTCGTCGACAGTCGTCTCCGTCTGGGACTGGACATCGGTAATGAGTTGCTCTATTTCGGTCGCCGATGCCTGCGTTTCCCCGGCGAGTTCCTTGACTTCGTCGGCCACGACGGCGAACCCTTCGCCGTCTTTGTCGGCACGAGCAGCTTCGATGTTCGCGTTCAGCGCGAGCATATTCGTCTGCTCGGCGATGTCGGCGATCAGCTCGACGATGGTGCTGATTTCCGCCATCTGCTCGTCTAACTGTTCGACGTTCTCGACAGTCGTGTCGATTGCCTCCTGTACTCTGCGTGAACTTTCGAGCGCGTCTCTGGCCGTGTCTTCGCCCTTTCGGGCGACGTCAGCGGTCTGATTCGAGTGCTCCGCAACCGAGTCAGCGGACGCAGCTACCTCTTCGATAGCTGCCGAAAGGTCAGTCATCTCTCCCGAGACTGTGTCCAGCATATCGCGTTGCTCGTCGGCGGCAGCCGCGATCTCCTGAACCGATTCGCTGACCTCGCCGCTCGCACGCTCGGCGTCAGTCGCCCCGACTTCGGCCTCCTCGCTGGCGGCTGTGACAGTCTCCGCGAACTCCTGAATGTCGACGATAGTGCGTTCCCACTGTGCGAGCATATCGTTGAACGACGACGCGATAGCCGCCATCGCCTCGTTGTCGGTCTCGCTTTCGGGGAGACGCCGGGTCAGGTCACCGTCCGCGCACGCTTCCATCACGTCACTGTATACCTCTGCTTGCTGTTCGAGTTCCGCCGCGAGCGTCTCAGCCTCTTCCTTTGCCTGCTCGGCGCGGGCTCGCTCTTCTTCCGCCTCCTCCTGGGCGTCTGTTGCTTGTTCACGGGCAGCCTCGGCTTCGTCGATTTTCGAGACGAGTGCGTCGCGCATACTCCCGATAGACGTGAACAACTGACCGATTTCGTCCCGGCGAGAGCTCGAAACGTCGACATTGTACTCTCCCTGCTCGATGGCAGTAGCGGCCGCAGAGAGCTGTTGCACGGATGTCGCCGTGTTCCGTCCAATCGTTCCACCCACGACGACAACGCCACCGAGCGCGAGCAGGATGAACGCCAGGATATCGGTCCGAATCTGCTCGCTCAGCGCGAACGCGTTCGCCGCAGGCGTGTGCTTGATGACGACCCAGTTTGTGCCGGGGATGGTCGCGTACGCGGCGACGTGGTCGGTGTCAAGCACTGCGTCCTTCGCTGGCGTGTCGGTAAAGGTGCCCTGTTCGGTAGCCGTGCTGATCTCCGGGATGTCGGACTGTGACTGGTTCGGGATGTACGGCTGTCCGACGGCATCGGTGCCGGCGTCGGAGAACAACACCTCAGTCGAACTCGATGTCGGGCGGACCACCTGTGTGAACGTCCCGTCGATACCAGTGCTGAACTGCTTGCTCAGGTCGCTGGCGTCGTACTCGACCACGAGTACGTGTGTGAAGTCGGCGGCGACACTCATCGAACTGACCACTCGCTTGCCGTTCGCGTTCGTGTACGGGTTCGATGAAACCACTGTGTCGCGGCCGATAGACCGAGTCCGGTCGACCCACGGATGTGCGTCCGATGTGACACGCGTTCCGCGGAGCGTTTCGTCAGTACTTGCCACAATCCTTGCCTCCCCCGCTGTGCCGACAGTGGGGTCTGCAAGGTGGACGGCAGCGACGCGGTCGGACTGGAGCTCATCCGCGGCGAGCCGTTCCGTGTAGGCCTGCTGGTCTTCGCGCGTCGCGTTGAAACCGAGCAGCGGATTGTTTGACGCGACGAGCACCGGCCGTTCGTTGCGCTCAATCCACTCGTTCAACAGGCCGGACTCGGCGTTGACCTCCTGTACGAGCTGTTGTGCCGTGTCGTCTTCGAGTGTGGCAGTTGCGTTCCCCTGCACCCAGAACCCGCCGGCCGCGATGAGTACCACGATCACGAGCAACGCAACAGCGAACTTGACGAGGTACGACCGGACTGGCAGCAGCGCAACGGCTTTCGCTCGCTCCAGCGCTGTCGTGTCCGAGGCCGCTGACGCTGTCGCGTCTGCTGATTCGTCGTCACCGTCGCCTGAATGTGCTGTAGATTCTTCCATACTGATTCAGATGAAGCCGTTGGCCGTGAGGTGGTCAACAACCGCCTGCTGGCTGCCGACCTCGGTTGCGTGACTGTTCAGCTCTTGCATCGTTTTCGCGTCCGGAATGGCGTCCGGCATCTTGTTCAGCGCCGACACCACGGCGTCCGTCGCGACGTCCTCGTGAACGACGCCGACCGGGTGGAAAAACGGCCAGAAGTTCCGGTCGTCATCGAGGTACACGATGTCTTCAACGGTTGTGAGCCACGCGCTGGTGCTGTACCCGAAGCTGAGATCGGCGTAGCCTTCGTCGACGGCCGTGCCAGCCGCCTGCGCCGACGCCGCCTCGATGAACTCCTGTTCTGCCTCCCAGCGCTCCACATGCTCGCCCTCAAACCCGTAGTATTCAAGCAAAGCATCGAAGCCGTCGCTACGAGTCCTGAATCCGTCGCCAAACGCCGGTCTAATGTCGTAGTTCCCGTCGTTGACGTAACCGGCGAGGTCACTGATTGTCTCGATACTGGTCCCTTCGATAGCGTCCTCGCGGATGAACACGGCCCATGTGTTCTGCCAGTCCGCGCGGTCGAGAATCCGTATCGGGTGTTCCGACTCCATCTCGGACTTCAGCGCTTCGTACTGCTCGTCAGGTGTCTCGAAGTCGGCTTCGTCGTGCTTGGGCGGGTGCGCAGCCCACAGTGACCCCATGTAATCGTAGTACGCGTGGATGTCGCCGGCCTGATACGCTTCGGCGTGTGCAGCGTTCCCGCCGAAGCCGGTTTCGTCCACAAGACTCACACCCGTGTTGTTGGCGAGCAATTCGTAGGCGATGTACCCGAGGTTCAACTGCTCTGTGTAGCCTTTCGAACTGACAACGACTGACAGCGAGCCGTCGGTCGACCCGGCGGCTTCGCCCCCGCTTTCGGCTGTACTTGATTCCGTCTCTCCGCCAGTCGAACAGCCGACCAGCGTCGCGGTTCCGCCAGTTGCGAGCATCCCGAGTAACCGTCGCCGGCTCCCAGTCCATGGCTCTCCTCTCTCATCTATCATTGCTCAACCTGAGCTAATGATAGTCAAAAAACCGTTGCCGAGAATATCAACATTGATAGCAAAACAATAAAATCGTGTACAATTTAGTCCCTAACTGTTGGGGATCTCCACAGAGGGACTCTCTACAGGAGAGTCATCGCAGTCGCTGTCGTCCCAGATCCAGATCATGTCAGTTGCAACCGAACCGCAGAAATACCCGTGGCAAACGGTCGTCAGCTACAGCTACCAGTTGGGGTAAGAGCCTCGGCACTCAAGACTCACAATCTATCCATAGTGAATGTGTTTACAGCGTCTATAGAGTCCACTCATCCCGTTACTGTTCGTCCAGCATCTGGATGCCGCGCTCCACAACCGCCTCGGTCACGAAAAGACTCGTCTCACGCTGGAGTGCTCGCATACGGGATGCCGCTTCGTCTCTGTCGAGCAATCCGCGACCATACCCGAGCGCGATAACGCCGATAGAACCGCGTACTTCGACGCCCGCGTCGGATGCTGTCTCTCGGGCGGCGAGATCGTCGGTTAGAAGAACAACGCCCCGCTCTATTGCGACCGCAATCGCGGCGCATTCTCCGGCGTCCAGTTCCTCAGTTCCGACTCGGCTTTCGTCGGCTTCGACGAGTTCGTACGAGAGGTCGACCACCCCGTCCGGAACACCACCGGCGTCGACCTCCTCGTAAACCGTCTCCGGGACAAGGAGCGTGTCAAACGTCGAGAGCAGTTCGAGTGAACCGCTTTCGGCGAGGTGAATGAGCGGTCCTGCGTCCGAAACGGCCGCAGGCGTCACGCGTTCAAGCCCCAGTCAACGTCTTCCTCGACGACCTCACGCTCTCGCTCCGCCCGCTCGACTTTCGTCCGCCCGACGTGCTCGATGGCTTCCTCGCGGTCGAGTTCCCCATCGAGGTACTGTGCGAGCACGAGGTCCTCCCACAGGTCTTCGAGCCCGCGTTCGAGTGCCCGCTCGAACACTTCGGACTCCGGAAGGCCGCGGGCCTCCGCGATTTCTCGAACACGGTCGGAAATTTCGGCGGCCATACTATACGTTTGCTCGGCACCGTTCATAAATCCGCGTCTGCCAGTCCGGCGCAGCCCTGACCGGGGCCTATGTCTACTGTGGCCACAACCAGACTGCCCCAGAGACAACTTCTACCGTCAAAAATAGCGGCCTCGGCACTCATAGGGCTCGTCACCACCGGGGAGTCACCCCGGTTCGGCCCCGTGAGTCGTCGTCATCGGCCGGCAGATGCTACCGCCGCTGGCGACAAGACGGTTACTCATCGTGGCCACATAGTGGAACAAACGCTAAACCAACGCGGGCCAACCAGTCGTATATGAACAGACGACGCTTTCTAGCACTTTCCGGGGTGGGTGTCGTCGGCGCAGTCGCTGGGTGCAGTAGCGAGGCGGACAGCGTCGAATCCGTCGACAGCCACCCGGCGGCCGCCGACCTCGACGCCCAGCCCCGCCGCGGCGAACTGGGCGGCCACGTCATCCTGGCGTTCGAAGACCCCTCCTGTCCTACGTGTCGCCGCTTCCACGAGAACACGCTGCCGGACATTCGGGAGAACATCGTGGACGCGGGCAAAGGCGCGTACGTCGTCCGGACCTACCCCGTGATCTATCCCTGGGGTGAGCCAGCGACGCAGGCGCTGGAATCGACGTTCGCCCGCGACAGCGAGGCGTACTGGTCGCTGTTCGATCACTACTTCGCCGAGCAGTCGTCGTTCGACCCGGACAACGTTCTGGCGCGGACGGCGACGTTTCTCACCGAGGAGACCGAGGTAGACGGCGAGGCGGTCGCAAGCGACGCCCGAAACCGTGCCCACGATGACGCCGTTCAGGCCGATATCCAGGCGGCCGAGGACGCCGGATTGGGTGAGACGACGCCGATTATCCTGCTGTTCGAGGACGGCGAGTTCGTGACGAAGGTCAACGGGAGCGTCAGCTACGAACTCATCGCGGAGGCGCTGGGAGAGCACGACGGATGAGCACCGCAGAGGGGCTCCGCCTGCCGACGACGCGCGGGGACTGGCGGCTCATGGGCCGGACGGTCAGGCTCGTGCTCACGCTGCCAGTCTACGCGGCAGTCGCCGTGATCGCCGCAATCGTCTCGCTGACGCTGTTCGTCGTCTCGCTGAACGTCCCGCTGGTGCTGGACCTCGTGGTCGGTGGGTCGCTCCCGCTCGCCAGCCGATTGCGCGTGCTCGGGGAGCTGTACCCGTTCGTCGGCACGTCGTTCAACCCCGCACAGGGCGTCCTGCTGGTCGTCGTCGCCGTCCTCACAGGCGTCGACATCGGGCTGGTGACCTACCACTTCCGCGAACATGGCCTCGACCTCCAGCAGGGCGGCGCGGGCGTCGCGGGTGTCGTCCTCGGAACGCTCGGCGCGGGCTGTGCGGCCTGTGGGTCGGCGGTCCTGCTGGGCCTGCTGTCACTACTCGGCGTCTCGACCTCGCTGCTGTTTCTGCCACTGGATGGGCTGGAATTCGCGCTGCTGGCGCTCGCGGTATTGACCCTCTCTATCTACTGGCTCGCCGAAGGGATGCGCGGCGGCGAGATAAACGGGTGTCCGGTGGATATCTGACTGTCTCGTTGGCAGGTCCTCGTTTCGCCCCGGTTACGGAGTTCCAACCGTTCAAGCGGGAGAAAACGTATAGTGTCGTCAGCCGAACACTCGTGTCGAGAAGGTATGCCCGAGACGGAGTCCCAGGTGACGGCCTCGATGGAGTCCCCCACCGAGTACGAGCACCTCCAGAAAAAGCGGAAAGAGACGGCCGGCACGGTCGAACTGGCCGAAATCGTCGACGTGTGGGTCGGCGAGAGCGAACTCGTCTGTCGGTTCCAGTTCGACTGGGCGACCGACCCGATACAGCGGCGGTACGACCTGAACAGCGACCGCGACATCGCCAAGGTCGAGCGCCTCTGTGAAGCCAACGGCCTGCAGTTCGAGCAGGCAAGTCATCTGGAGGGGTCGCTGGTCGAACTCGAATACACGGGGTCGCAGTGGCTGCCCCGGCCGGAAGCCGCCTACACTGACGGCGAGGGGTCGGCGGTCGAGACGTTCCGCGCGGAGGTACGGCTGCTGGTGCGTGAACTCGCCCAGTCGCCCGCGTTCCTCCGGCGGGGCATCGAGCGCGTCCGGGCGCTCTCGACGACGCAACTGATTATCGGTGTTATTCTCGTCAAGAAAGTTGCCATCATTGCCTTGCTGGCGCACCTCCTGCTGTAGAGTTCCAAACCGTTGGACGGCAGTGTTGGCTGGCGCGACTGGGATACGGGTACCCAATTCGTCTCAGTCACCCGTAGCGGAGCCGGGGCCGGCGGGCGTGTCCACGACGTCGGTCTCGGCGGTCTCGAACTGTGAGAGTTCGTCGTGGAGCGTGTCGGCGTCGTCGGCGAACCGCTCCACCGAGTCGACCATCCCGGCAACGGTCTGGCCCTGCTGATCGACCGTGGTGGCCATCTCACGGGCGTCAGTTGCGGTGTCACCGGCGATATCGTTGATGTCGTCGATTATCCGCACGACTTCCTGCGCGCTGGTCGCCTGCTGGTCGGTCGCCCGGTCGATCTCCTGAATGCCGCCGTTGACATCGACAGTGGCGTCGACCACGTCTTCAAGCGTCGTAATCGTCTCGGAGATAGTGTTGCTTCCGCGGTCGACAGCGTCTTCCATCGTCTCCATGGCGTCGACGGACGTCCCGACCTGGGACCGCAGCGATCCGATGAGGTCCTCCACGTCGGCGGTGGCGGCCTGTGTCTCGGTCGCAAGCTGTTTGATTTCGTCCGCGACGACGGCAAAGCCCGAGCCTGCCTGGCCGGCACGGGCGGCTTCGATGGAGGCGTTCAGCGCGAGCATGTTCGTCTCCTCGGCGATGCCGTCGATGACTTCGACGATCTCGGCCATGTCTTCGGCGATGTCGTCGAGTTGCTGGACCTCGCTCGCGGCGCTCGTCGAGTGGTGTCGGATCTCGTCGACGGCGCTCTGGGCTTCCGACGAGGACTGCTGTGCATCTCGGCCGAGGTCTGCGGCAGTGTTGCTCTGGTCGGCGATCTCGGCCACGGAGGAGGCCATTTCCTCAACGGTTGCCGAGAGGTCGCTGAGTTCGCTCGCCGCGTCGTCTAGCTGCTGGCGCTGGGTTTCTGCTCCGTCCGCGATGTCGGACGCGGTGTCGGCCACGGACTGCGTTTCGTCACGGACCTGCTGACCGTCAGTCAACACGGTTTCGCTCTCGGTTGCGATGTGTGTCGAGGTCGACTGGCCGCTGCCGATGGCAGTCTCGAGGGCAGCCAGCGTCTCGTTGATCGCGGTCCCGACGGCCGCCATGGCGTCACTGATGCTGTCGGTGTCGACGCGTGCGGTCAGGTCGCCGTCGGCCGCCTCGTCGAGCGTCGTCCGGTACTGGGTCGCTTTCAGTTCGAGGTGACTGCTCAGCGCCTCCATCTCACTGCGCTCGGACTCCGCGGTTTCACGGGCCGCTTCGGCTGCTTCGCGCGCTTCCTCGGCGCGTTCCTGGGCTTCGTTTGCCTCCTCGATGTTCCGGCCGAGCGAGGCCGCGGCCCGTTCGAGTTTCGTGTATGCGTCTCCGACCTCGTCGATCCGGTCGACACCGAAGTCGATGTCGTACTGGCCGTTGTCGACTGCCGTCGCCTTTCGGTTGATCTCGATTATCGCGCGGTACATCTCACAGTAGCCCAGAAACCCGGTCACGGCGACGACAAACCCGATGAACACCGCGGCGGCTGTCACGGAGGAAAACAGGACGATAGCCAGCGCCGGTGCGCCCACGATCGACATTGCTGCCAGCAGGAACACACGGACGCTGAACGTCCGACGGAGCGGCGTCGGCAGGTACGGCTCGATTGCCATCGGCACAGTACCGACCGCAAGCATGAGTCGGCCGAGCGGGCCCGTCGCATCATCTGCCGTCGTCATCGAAACCGCCTCGACATCGATTCCAAACAGACTACGGAACTGGACCTTTCGGGGTGCATGTGACACGTTCACTCCCGCCCCATGAAAAATCGCACCCCCGGAGTATCAGCGGTGAGTTTTTCAGTGTCAGTTCGTTGTCGTAATTTCGACCACGTCGCGGTGGTCGAGTTCGGTGTCAGCACCGATCTGTCGCTCGGTGCGCACGTCGTGCGCGTGGAGGAACCCTTCGCCGATGTCGGTGTGCAGGAAGTACGCGAAGTCCTCGGCGGTCGACCCGTCGGGGAGGACGAAACAGTCCTGCAGGAAGGTGCCGTCCTCCTGTGGCTTGCGAGCGCCGGGGAACACCGCGATTGCGCCCAGTTCCTCGAACAGCGCGGTTTCCAGCGCCTGCTGGACGCCAGTGCCGCCGAACTCGGTAACGAACTCCCGGATCTGTTCCAGCCCCGCGGCCTTCTCCTCGGGCAGGTCCGCCGTCACGGTGAAATCTTCGTCGCCGGGCCGGTAGTCGAGTACGCCCTGCTCGTTGCCGTTTTTCAGCGCCTTCTCCGCGTGGGCCGAGACGGGGACGAACGTGAGGTGCTCGTACTCCGGGTCCTCGGTGATCGGTTCCCAGTTCGCCTGAGCCTCCGGGGTGTCCATCTTGTTCGCCGCGATGAGCATCGGCTTGGTCCGGATGCGGATCTCCCGAGCGAGTGCCTCTCTGTCCTCGTCGTCCCAGGTGTCGGGGTCGAGTTCCAGGCCCAGTGCGAGTACGACCTGTTTAATCTCGTCGGCGTTGATCTTGAACGCCGACATCTGCTCGGCGAGGTCGTCTTCGATGGCCTTGTCCTCGCCGTGATAGCCCGAGCGGTAGCGCTCGATACCCTTCTCTAAGATGTCGAGATACCACATATCCAGCTCGTCTTCGAGGAAGTCGATGTCCTCGCGCGGGTCGTGGTCCTCGGTGGGTTCACCCTCCAGATCAGTCTCACCGGTGAAGTCGACGACGTGGACGAGCACATCGGCCTCGTTGAGGTCCGTGAGGAACTGGTTTCCGAGCCCTTTCCCCTCGTGTGCGCCGGGGACGAGGCCGGCCACGTCGACGAGTTTCGTCGGGACGAACCGGACGCCCTCGGTACAGTAGCCGTGATTCGGGGTGCAGGTGTGATCGAATTCCGGGGCCGCGCAGTCGACGCGGACGTACGCCTCGCCCATCGACGGGTCGATTGTCGTGAACGGGTACGCGCCCTCGGGCACGTCGTTCATCGTCGCCGCATTGAAAAACGTGGACTTGCCGACAGAGGGCTTGCCGACGAGTCCGATCTTGTAGCTCATTGCACCGATGAAGCGGTTTCAGCGGCTTAAACGCTGTTACACGAGCTACGAGAGCGTGTGGGTCACACACGTACTGCGGGCTGCGAATGTGAGCCGGCGTTTACAATCGCCGCTCGTACACGTTGACGGGGTGTTCCTGTCCGCCGACCTCGGTCGTCCGCTCGCCGACCTTCTCGAAGTGTGCGCGGTAGAACGCGTTCCCGACCTCGTTCTCGGCCAGCACCTCGTCGCGGATTTTCCGCACGGAGAGCTCGTGCAAGTGCTGTTCCCCGCGATGCAGCAGCTTCGTCCCGATACCTTCCCCCCAGTAGTCCGGGTGGACGTACAGATCAAGGTCGCCGAAGCCGGTCGCGTCCGTCATCCCACAGCTCATGTACGCCACCACGTCGTCGTCGGCCGTCGAGACGAACAGGCCGACCTCTTCGAGTTCGATCATCTGCTCCAATAGCGGCGGCGCATACCCCTCTTTGAGGTGCTCTTCCACGGTTTCTGCTCCGAGGATGTCGTCGTACACGGTATGCCATGTGGTCCTGGCGATCCGCCGTATATCCGCGATGTCCACCGATTCGGCCGGCCGGATGGCTGTCTGGAACGACATATGTGAACATGCACCGCGGAACAATATAGAACTATGGCCTGTTTGACACATCGTGTTCAGATAAGCTGATTCCATGCGAAGCTGAACGATCTGAGCCAATCATCGGCTGTTTCCGCTTCGGCGTTGCTGAAACAGTTTGAGAAACAGACAGTACGTCGTTTTATTTCTCTGAAGACACGTTCAACAGCATTCCGATTTCCATGTTTTTCGTATCTGAAATCGAAGCCATGTCGTTGACACCCAGCTTGTAACGATCTGGAGCCATCGACGAGAAACACGGCGTCGTCGACGTCGTGTTTCTCAGAGAGTTCGGTGAGAAATGCATGGGCGAGAACCTTCGTTGTAGTTGGTCTAAGCTTCGTATGGAGTAATTTGTTCGTTTGTGGATCGACAGCGGCGTACAGCCAATATCTCTCACCGTTGAGTTGGATCACAGTTTCGTCAACCGCAACGTGATCCGGTGACTGTCCATCTTTGGGCTGTAAATCTGCTTTGTGAACCCAATTATAGACAGTTGATCGAGCGCGTTGGACACCGAATACCTCAAGAACTGAGACAGTATTCGAAAGTGATAGTCCAGCCAAATGCAATTGAATACTCAGCTTCATCAGCAGTCGCGGTGTCGCTTCTCGCTCCACAAAATCTAAGTCGATTTGGTCGATACTACCGCCGAGGCCGGCGTTTTTGGGCATAGACACTTCAAAACCGCCGTGCCTCACTCTTCAATCCTTATCTGAACACTACGGGAAGTACTAGGGAATATTTTAAAAATAGATATATTGGAACTGCCAGTAAAAAGAGACTTCCAACTGCCATCCATGGAGTCCAAAGTCCGAATTCGTTTAATGTATTATTTCTTTTAATCCAACTCATAATGAGTGTCAGCGCTATTGAACCACCAACCAAAGCCAGTACAAACTGAGTTCTGGTTGAGAGACCGTGATCAATCATGAATAGCATCTGTTTTATCATAAGCTGTGTTACGTGGGCGTGTTTCGTTGATTTTTAATAGACAATTCCACCAAACCATCATGAGTATCCTATTTTTATCTAGGATATTGATTATACTCCAGTCTGTTTCGTATCCTCAGCTATTCCAGTCCAAGAGGGGCTCACCTCCGCTGAATTGAATCACCAGAACTCATTATTTCTCAAAATGTCTATGAAGTAGCGTAGGATTCAAAGTTAATCGAATCTTCTCGGAAATTCTGGTAAGTGCTCTTCCCCCACGTAATAGATTCGGGATTCTCCGAAATGACCAATCCTCGAATTGTACCGATCTCGTCATGGATGACGATAACCACTTTCTTACTCGGTTCTAAGATGGTGATAAGCCCAATCGGAGGAGTCTCTTGACTGACCCGTATCGAGAAATTATCACTGTTCTGGAGTGTCTCTAACTTCCGATTAAAATTAGATTGGAGATACTCAATGGCGCTAAGTGGCAAAATGAATTCAGCCGCCAATTCGTCGGCAGTCGTCTTCTCAAGATGCAGGTCAATTTGGTTAGGAAAGATCGTTGGCGCGACTCCATAGAGATGTGAGGCTTCAGAGATGGACGACTGCAACTTCTCATATATCTCCTCCACCATGTGATTATTTGTTGATAGAATTTTCGCTCCTTGGAAGAGAGATGGGTGAAGAACTGTGTTGATCGGCTGTGTTGTATCGAATACCTCTCTATTCTGGAGTAAGGATTTTATCGTCTCTGAAAACCGTCGATATTCGTCGAAAATCAGCACTCCAAATGGTGTTAATTGATACTTATCATCTCGTTTCTCTATTAAACCGTACTCCTCCATTGAGTTGAGTCCGCGGTAAATTGTAGACTGTGACCTGTCTAACTCTCGGTTAAGCTCCTTCTGGCTAGCAGATGAGTTTGATAGGAACTCAAAGAAATCAACCCGTTGGTGGACCTCAGGAATGAACTCCTCAATAGAGGGGGATGGAGGGGCCATATTGGGAAGTGATATCCGACTACATTAATTTTATCTTAAAATATATTACATAATTATTTATATTAAAACTCATCTGAGCTGATCACACTCTCAAAAATCACCGTCCATTTGTCAAGCTCATTGGTTAGTTCCCCGTGTGTTGAGGTTCCAACTCCATGACCTGCATTTTCTGTAGTCCTAAGGAGAACTGGACTATCACCTTGGGCCTTTGACTGCATCCTTGCAGCCATTTTCCAAGCGTGACATGGAAGGACACGCGTGTCACCAATTGCAGTACGAAATAGCATTGTAGGATGTTCAGCTTCGTTAATATTATGATACGGCGAATATGATTTCAGGTTCCGATACGCGTCTTTTTCATTCGGATTACCATATTCTGAGACCCATGTTTCTCCGAGCCCAATCTGGTTAAATCGAATCATATCCAACAGGGGAACTTCACAGATAGCGGCACTGAATAGATCCGGCCGCTGCATTACAGTCGCGCCAACAGTAAGCCCGCCATTGCTCTCCCCAGTTATTGCCAACTTCTCAGAGTTTGTATAGTTATTCTCGATAAGATATTCAGCAAAATTGATTGTGTCGTCGAAAGTACGCTGTTTTTGTTCCTGCATTCCTTGCCGGTGCCATGACTCTCCGAATACACCACCGCCGCGAATATTGGGTTGTAGATAGATGCCACCGTTACGAAGGAAGGGAAATATAAAGCGATCAAAGCTCGGTGTCATAGTCACACCGAATCCACCATACACATTAATGAGGGCAGGGTTAGGGGTCTTGAGTTCAATATCCTCTTTATATACGATAAAGAATGGGATCTCAGCGCCGTCATCGGCTGAAAACCAACACTGTTCTACCTCAAACTCTGATTGATAATCCAGCGCCGGCTCGTTTATAACTGTTTTAGAGAGATAGTTGTCGGAGTTAGACTCGGCAGCGGTTTGATTAACCTGAATTTCTATTGTGGATGGTGAGGTCACAAAAGATGTGAGATTGAAGACGAATGCGTTCGGACTCGCTGCTAAGCTATTTGCCATTAGAGTGCAATAGTCTGGTAATTCCACTGGCTGAGCAAAACGCCCTGAGCGGTTGTAAACGGTAAGCCGCGAATTAGCGTTCTTTTGATAGTGTCCGACAACGTGATCGTCTAACACCGAGACATCGCGGAGAATCCGATCACTTTGGAGTATATGTTTACTGCTGGCCTGGAGAGAGGCTTTATCAGGATATGTTTCGGAAGCGGAGAGAGAAAGAAGCTCATAAGTAGACGACTGGACATCTGTAAGTACATAGAATTCGCCCAGATCCGTGTACTTCACCGGTCTAAAGTGGCTTTCACTCTCAACGTAGATCGGATCGAACCCGGATTGGGAAAGATGATATAATTCAGTTCGATTCGTGCCGTCATGTAGTGCAACGATCGCGTTATCAGTTCCTTTTTGCGGGACGATTTGTGGCCATAACCGTTGCGCTATACCATCTACGACGGTGGTAGATTCGTCAGTACTTAGATCGTAGTAATCAATACTCTTTTTCATGAGACCCTCTTCACAGGATTCAGTTTGAAGATAGTAGAATCCGTTTTCTCCCCACGCAAACCCACCAGCGTTTGTCCGGCCACAGTCTGGTTCTACTAGTATAGTCCGCTGTCCGCTATGAACGACGTGAATATCATACTGCTCGCGGCCACCTTGTGATACGCCAAACGCGACGTATTCACCTTGTGGAGAAGGAACAAACCAATCAATCGCACTCAGATCACTATTCAAGTCTTCTGTGGGATCGCAGATCGTAGTCGGTGAGTCAGTGAGGACCTGTCGAAACGTTAAATTTGAGTGGTCTTTACCCTCCCCACGTCGTAGTTGGTAGTATCCGTTTTTGTCGGAGTTATCGTCCCTGGATCCGGAATGTTAGTGGAGAACTCGGGCTGCTCCTTGAGAAACTCGCGAGTATCGGTCGAAAGAACACTATCAGTATAGGAATTTTGTTTCTTCACCCAGTGATGGACTTCTTCGTCCTCGTTTTCGAGCCATTGGTATGGATCAGGGACGACTTCACCATGAAAAACATCGCTCGTGTTAGACCGTTTTGTCTCGGGCGGATTGTCCATAGGTAAATAACGACAGTTTATTTAATTATCCCTGACAGTTATCTCTTCTAGGTGGTCTTCTGACCGAACTTCTTGTAACAGCTCCTCATTTTGGAGGTCACGTTCATTGATCGGAGGCAGGTGCAGGATGTAATAGCCTTTGTCCAGTATTGGGGCCATCTGTTCAAGGTTTGATATTTCGAACTCATGTCGTTGTGATTCGGCAATTGGATAAGTGGCTGTTTGGAGTAAATACCCGGTATGATCTTCCGGATAGAAATTCTGGAGATATTCTTTGAAACGGGTGAATCGACTTTCCTTACTTCGCTTTTCGGTATGGCGATCAGTCTCTACCACGCTGACCTGCCAAATCATTGCTGGAACTTCTGGATTGAGTTCCCACTCTCGAAGCAATAAATCGGTAGCTTCGAACATTTGAACACCGTTTGCCGCAGGGTCAAAAGCAATATCTGAGTATACACAATCGATGGCGGAGATTCCTGGCTGAACTTCAACGTTCAATCCTTGTTCCCGCCCTTGTCGAATGACGCTCCGGCTTGGATTGACGAATATCATCGGATGGCCGTAGAGAGCAAATGTGATCGGTCCATCGACCTCTGTAGCACCCTTAAGTACCTCTTCTGACATCCGGTCATATGTAGCGACTCGATCTTCGCCTTCATTGTACTCACGGTTGAGCATAACTACGTCTTCGGTATAGGTCTCTTTGATATGATTCTCCACCATCGGTTGACCGTCAAGTAGATACACCCGCTCAGAAGCTTGGAGTGCGTTTTCAGCTTCACGAGTTAGTTGAGTGTAGCCCACCATTCCGGTCCCAATGATGTATATATCAATCGGGTTATCCTGTGTGCTTGTAGTCATTGGTAAAAAAATATGAGGCTACTTTCTCAAGCCTCAGACGATGGGAGGACGATACCTGCGATCTGGATACCGTTCGCCCGCTTCTCGACGATCTGATTCAGCTTGTTCTGATTCCCTGACTTCAGTGCTTCAGTCTCCTCTGTAGTCAGATCGTCATACTCCTGGAGGACGCTTTCCGGATCTGATTTGAAACGATGCGCGAAGGTTAGGTCACTCATCGACCGCTCGATGATGTCGACCACTGTTTGGTGCGACATTGCAGATTGACCTGTAACTGGATTGAAGTTATAACTGCCGGAAAATTTCATCCCAGTTGATAGGGGGTCTTTCACTTGATGGTAGTATTTGTAATCTGTGGAAATTATTTCATCCGCTGGTAACGTTCGGTCGAAGTGAGATGTAAAGAGCCACCGCTCTTGCGTAGAGCAACGGATAGACCTGTAGTTACACTGAGCCAGCGATAAGCTGAGAGTGGGCGTTTATTCAACTGGTATTCGGCAGAATGTTCCAAGAGTTAGTTGAGTTGGGCTGCGTCAAGATCGACACGGAATCACTTGCTACCCGCATCGAGTGCTGACTCAAGGAATTTTGGGAGTCTACGTCCCGTCCATAGCGTGGGCATACTTTCACTCACGTTGACGGGGCCGCCACTGAGATGGGTCCGGACTGATGGCCTCCAAGCCTACAGAGAGATGGAGCGTGACCTTCGAACAATCATACACAAGAGAATGCCCATCGCCCGACGGCGTCCGCATATACAAGCAAAAGTGCCTCTTTTCGCTTGTTTCACCGTGGCTACGGAAATTCCAAAGCCTATCCAAGCAGGGCTTGGAACAGGCTGTTCACACCTTTGGCACCGTTCGGTCACTCACTCTGGCTTGCGAATCCGTCGAGTCAACCATTGAATGTCCCGATATTAGGGCCTTCCGTAGCATTATATAAGAGCCTGTCATTCTAAGTATTCTTAAGACCGTCCACCGAATAGGGAACCGCAAACGATGTGCCCCCGCCCAACTGATCCTCCAGAACATGAGCCTGTAGTTTCGGTCACAGGCCTTACAAAACGCTATACAGGAGAATCGGGACGCGTCACAGCCGTTGATAACATTTCCTTCGATATTCAGCCCGGACAAATCGTCGGACTCCTCGGCCCAAACGGTGCTGGCAAAACAACAACCGTCAAAACGGTTCTCGGGCTCATCACCCCCACACATGGCGATATTTCTATTCACGGCATCCCTGTTCATCAGGCCCGTTCACGCACATACAACTATGTGAGTGCTGTCCTTGAAGGCGCACGCAACGTCTATTGGCGATTGAGCGTTCGTGAAAATCTCGCGTTTTTCGCTGGCCTCAACGGCATCGATCCACAGGCATGTGTCGACAGACACGAGGCGATTATCGACACGCTTGGACTTACTGGAAAGGCGGACGAACCGGCGAAAAACCTCTCGCGTGGTATGAAGCAGAAAGTCGCCCTTGGCTGTGCACTCGTCCGCGAAACGCCCGTTCTCTTCCTTGACGAACCGATGCTTGGGCTCGACGTAGAAACGACCCGTGACCTCCAAACCGAATTACAACGCCTCGCCCAAGAGGAGGACAAAACTATCGTGATTACGAGTCACGATATGGACATCATCGAAGCCGTCTGCGACCGCGTGATCGTTCTCAGTGACGGCGACATCGTCGCTGATGATTCTGTCGACAACTTACTTGACGTCTTCCAATCCCAATCATATCGCGTCCAACTGACCGAAAACCCACCAGCACACCTCCGAGAGAAACTCGATACCCGCTTCCGGCTACTCGACTGGCGGACCGACACTGACTCCGTGGAGTTCGAGATCGCGCTCGCAGGCAGTGAAGAGTTCTACGAGTGTGTCGACGTACTGCAGACGGCAGAAGCGACTGTCCGGTCGTTCACTGAAATCGAGCCCAACCTAGAAGATGTCTTCGTTGAACTGACGACAGCTGAATCATTGCCACCAGAGGGGGGAGAATCATGAACCGGCACCTCACCTTGTTTCGAGCAATTGCGAGTAAATCAGTGACGCTCTCGCGTCGATATCTCCTGAATACAGTGGTGGGATTCGGAACGCTGTACGTGTTTTTCGCACTCATTTTTTTCGGCGGGCAGTTTGTGGCAGAAGATTTGATTTCACGGTCAGTAGGACTGCTCGTTGTCGGGTATTTTCTATTCACAATGGCAGTGTCGGCATATGCCGATCTCACACACGACTTGACTGACGAGGCGCAGTGGGGGACGCTGGAGCAGTTGTCGATGTCTCCGTTCGGCTTCACAGAGGTTGTCGCGGTAAAGACCGTAGTTAACCTCTTGGGTACGTTTGCTACCGGCATCGTCCTTCTAGTACTGATGATGGTAACAACAGGGACGTGGCTTTCTGTTGCACCGCTTTCGCTCGTCGTGCTCGGTGTCTTGACGCTGCTTCCCGTGGTCGGCCTCGGGTTCGTCTTCGGTGGGGCGGCGCTCGTCTACAAGCAAATCGAGAAGATGTTCCCGCTGATCCAACTCTCGTTTGCAGCCCTGATTGCCCTGCCAGTCCAAGAGTATGCACTGTTGAAGTTCCTTCCAATGTCGCTAGGGAGTCACTTGTTGCAACGAGTGATGACGGATGGACTCCAATGTGTGGGAACGTTCCGGTATTCGACCTAAGGGGTATTGGTCGGGCAAGGCGGTTGCCTACCTAGCGGTTGGATTATTTGTCTTCCGGGTTGGGACAGCTAAAGCACGCCAAACGGGGTGTTCGTCGGGCACTATTAATCGATGAGAA
>NZ_WPCB01000017.1:0-66909 GCF_009741785.1 Haloarcula sp. CBA1122 | reverse complement strand
TGAGCGGCGAGGCCGACGCGTCGTGGGCCCGCACGGTCGAGTCCCACGTCGGGTGTGCGTTCCTCGGCGGTATCGCGCTCCGACGACCGGACCCGCGAGGCCGCCCGAGCGATGACGGACCGCGACCGCTCCGAGTTCCTGCCCGATGACCCGGTCGCGTTCGTCGACGACCAGCTCGGCGCGCTTGCGGACGCATCACTGCGCCCGGCGTTCACGTCCGGAGCGCGACGCTTGGCCCCGTCGAGCGTGTCGCCGCCGTCTGTCAGCGCCACGACGCCATCATCGAGATCAACGCCCACTGTCGGCAGGACGAGATGTGCGCCGCGGGTGCCGGCGAGGCGCTGCTCCGGGAGCCGGAACGACTGGCGGCGTTCGTGGAAACAGCAGCGTCGACAGGGGCGACGGTGTCGGTGAAGGGCCGTGCCGAACTTGATGGCGTCTCGCTCCCAGCTGTCGCTCAAGCCATCGAAGACGCTGGTGGAGACCTGTTCCACGTCGACGCGATGGACTCCGAGTCGGTCGTCGCCGACGTGGCCGACGCCACCGACCTGTTCGTCGTCGCGAACAACGGCGTTCGAGGGAGAGAGACGGCACGGGAGTACCTTTCGTACGGCGCTGACGCCGTCAGCGTCGGTCGCGCGAGCGACAAGCCGGAGACGCTCGACGAGATCCGAGCGACGACAGCGGAGTGGTTCGCGTCGGAGGTGCCACTGTGAGCGAACGGTCGGTTGCACAGAACGCCCAGCTTGCACTGCTGCTGGAGGTCTCCGGGACGCCGAAGCCCGGCAACGTCGACCGCGAGCGGGAGTACGATGACCTGCGGTTCGAGCATTTCATGGCCGGGGCTGTGGGGGCGCGTCCGGGGCTTGACCGCGCGGCCGCGGGCGACCCGGTTGGTCCCGCGTTCGAGGCCGCCGTCGACGGGATGGCGGACCAGTCCGGCGGGAACACCCAGTTCGGGGCCCTGATGGTACTCACACCCCTTGCCGCCGCGGCCGCGGACGGGCGACTGTCACCATCCGATGTCGATGCTGTGGTTCATGAGACGACCGTCGAGGACGCGGCGGCGTTCTACCGCGCCTTCGAACATGTCGACGTGGCCGTCGACGACCCGCCCGACGGGCTGGAGCCGCTCGACGTTCGCCGCGGACGCGACGCGATTCCGGAACTCCGCGCGCGTGAGATGACGCTGTTCGACGTGATGCAGTCCAGCGCGGATGTCGATGGCGTGGCCGCCGAGTGGGTGTCCGGTTTCGAGCGCGTGTTCGAGGCCAGCGAGTGGCTACTGGACGGATCCGGTCCGGTCGCCGACCGCGCATCGGACGTGTTCATCGAACTGCTCGCGGCGGAACCGGACACCTTCATCGTCACGCGGCAGGACCGCGAAACCGCTGAGGAGGTCCAGCGACGGGCACAGGCTGTCCTCGAGGGTGCGGAAACCGCGACCGGCCTCGCCGAGGAGTTCGTCGAGCGGGACATCAACCCCGGAACGACTGCTGATCTCGTTGCGGGCGCGCTGTTCGTCGCGCTCGAACGGGGGCTCGAAGTGTGACCAGGGATTCCTCTGGAGATGGCGGCCCGGACTCCGGTGGCTCCGGGACGGAGTGGCCGGTCGCCCTTTCCGGCGTCTCCGAGACCGTCGTCACTACCCTGGGGCCGAACGAGCGCTGGAACGTCGCCGCACTGGGTGTCCATGCGCCGGACGGCGACGGACCAGCCACGGCGACGACGTGGGGCCGGACCCGGACCTGGCGGAACTTCCGGGAGCGTGGGGGCGGCTACGTCCAGTTCACGCGCGACCCGGTCGACTTCGCCGAGGCGGCGCTGTCGGTCCGCGAGGAAGACGTCCCTGTCCTCGATAGCGTGGACGCGTGGGTCGAAGTCGATGTGGAGCGGCGTGACTCTGGCTCGAAGGGGGACACCCAGTGGGTCGAATGGGCGCTACACCCCGTCGACAGCGCCGTCACGCGGCGGGTCGTGCCGACGACGAACCGCGGCCACGCCGCCGTCGTCGAGGCGACCGTCGCGGCCTCGCGACTTGACGTGCCCAGCTACGACAGCGAGACGCTGCTAGACCGTCTCGCGTACTTCGAGTCCGTGGTCGAAACGGCCGGCGGCGAACGCGAGCGAGCGGCTTTCGAGCGCGTACGCGACCTGATCGATGCCGAGTGGTAGGGACGCCGCACGGAATGAGGGGCACACAGGCGACACACGACGACCCGTGACAGACTGTGTCGCACTCTCGCGGACCCTGCCACGGCGACGTTCAGCGCACGGTAACGGATCGTTCCACCCCTACTGATAAACGTTCGCGTGCGTGGTCCGTTCCGAACCCTTTTTGAGTGCGACCAAGCAAGTAGCGCGCATGGCAATCAAACCCGCCTACGTCAAGAAGACCGGGACGCTCCTCATGGAGCGATACCCTGACGCCTTCGGTGCAGACTTCGAACACAACAAAGACGTCGTCGAGGAACTGACCAACATCGAGTCCAAGGGTGTCCGCAACCGCATCGCCGGCTACGTCACCCGGAAGATGAACAACCCGGTCGAAGCGTAATTCGGTTCTTTCTCTCTGTTTCTTGCCGGTGACTGAGCCGCTGCTGTATCGGCTCTGAACCCTTACTGCTCTGGCTGGGCGCGCTGGCTGTCGCTCTGTCGCTTTCGGTGGATAATGCCCTGCATGTTGGCGGTGCGGGCGGCGATGTCGCGGAACGACTCGCCGACGTCGCTGTCCTCATCAAGGACGAGCGGTTCCCCGGTCGCGCCCCCTTCCCTGACTTCGGGGTCGAGCGGAATCTCGCCGAGGAACGGCATCTCCGTCTCGTCGGCGAACTCGCGGCCGCCGCCGCTGCCGAAGATGTCGTGCGTGCCGCCACAGTCGGGACAGACGAACGACGACATATTTTCGACGATGCCAAGCACTGGCGTCTCGTGGCGACCGAACATCCGGAGTCCCTTTCGGGCATCGTCAAGAGCGACCTCCTCCGGCGTGGTGACGATGACAGCCCCGGAGACGGGCACCTGCTGGAGCATCGTCAACTGCGTGTCGCCGGTTCCCGGCGGCAGGTCCACGACCATGTAGTCGAGTTCGCCCCACAGCACGTCGTCCCACAGCTGCGTGAGGACGTTGTCGACCATCGGGCCGCGGAAGATAACCGGATCGTCCTTGCCGACGAGGAAGTCCATGCTCATCAGCTTCATCCCGTGTTTCTCGACGGGGATGATCTCCTCGTCCTCGGTTGCGCGCGGCGATTCGTCGGCGTCGAGCATCCGCGGGACGTTCGGCCCGTACACGTCGGCGTCGAACAGGCCGACGCGGGCGCCGAGCCGCGAGAGGCCGGCGGCGAGGTTCACCGCGACGGTGGACTTGCCGACCCCGCCCTTCCCCGAGGCGACCGCGATGACGTTCTTGACCTTCGGCAGTGGGTCTTCGGCCTCCGGGACACCGCGGTCGACGCTCGCGGAGAGGTCTATCTCACGGTCGATGTCGCCCATCGCCTCGCGGACCTCGTTCGCGATGCTCGTCTCCGTCGGCGAGTACGGCGCACCGAGCGCCAGGTCGATGCTGACCTCGTCGTCAGTCACGTCGATGCTGTTGATCAGCCCGAGTGAGACGATGTCGGCTCCCAGATCCGGGTCCTCGACCGTTCGCAGGCGCTCGCGTACGTCGTCTGTATTCATGCACAGGAGTAGGTCCCGGAGGTGCGATAAGGATTGTGACCCGTCGAATGCGGGCAGCCCGCTGCCCCGGCCCCGCAACAGCGGATAAGTTCTAAGGTCACTCTCGCGTGCGCGAAGAACACATCTCTCTATGGATGTCGAAACACGTAGACGCTCTCCCCGTCCAACTCGGCGCGCAACTCGCCGCTGTCGTGGTCGAACACGAGCCGCTCCGGCGTCCCGGCAAACGAGTGGAGCGGCATCCCGGTGTCTATCGTACCATCGGGAGCCACTGCGACGTGGGTTCGGCCGCTGAAGTCGGCCCGGAGCGTGCCGTCGTCCGTTTCGGTAACCGTGCCGGACCCTGCGAACCGTTCCAGGTGGTCACGGACCGCTGTTCGGTCGGTCGGGTCGACGCTGTTGCCGCCGTCAGTGATGCACCGACGCATACGCCGACATGGGCGCCTAGCGACGAATGTGTTGTGCTGGCACCTGACAAGTGCAGCGATGCTTGCGATTCCATGTCTCTGTGGGTATGTCCCGAAGTCACGCTGTCGGGCCCCTTCGTTGCGTTTAAATACAACCCCGGAATAGAATCGGATAGACTCGTGTAGGGGGACCGGCCCCCGAGTCCGCGTGCTGCGGGCGCGAGTGTCATAGAACGCGTGTCGTGGTAGCCAAGCCTGGCCCAAGGCGCAGGGTTGCTAACTCTGTGGCGTACAGCCTCCGGGGTTCGAATCCCCGCCACGACGCTCACCCATCAGTACCTACATATGAGTGCAGAAGACCCCAACGCGGGCGAGGACGCGGATGCCGAAGAGGAGGAGGACATCCGCTATTTCGTCCGTATCGGACAGACAGACCTCGACGGGACGAAATCCGTCGAGCGAGCACTGACAGAACTGAACGGTATCGGCCACCGGGCCGCCCGAATCATCACCCAGAAGGCGGACGTGGACCGGCGCGCGGTCTTCGGCAAGCTCGACGACGACGTCATCGAGCGCGTCGTCGACCACGTCGAGAACTTCGCCGACGAGGTGCCCGAGTGGATGGCCAATCACCAGAAGGACTACTTCACCGGTGAAACCACCCACGAGACTGGTAACGACCTCCAGCTCACCCGCCGGCAGGACATCAACCGCATGAAGATGATCGACTCTTACCGCGGTGTCCGCCACAAGCGCGGCCAGAAGGTCCGTGGACAGCGTACCAAGTCCACCGGCCGGACGGAGGGGACCATCGGCGTCAACGTCGAGGCGATTAAAGAAGAGCAGGCTGAGGAAGCCGCCGCGGAGGATGACGAATAATGGCGCTTGGTTCGAACACGAAGTTCTACGAGACGCCGAATCATCCCTTCCAGGGCGAGCGTATCGCCGACGAGGCCAACCTCATCGGCCGCTACGGCCTGAAGAACAAAGAAGAGCTCTGGCGCGCACAGTCCGAGCTTCGTGGCTACCGCCGTGAGGCCCGGAAGCTGCTGGGCAGCGCCGGCGAGCACGAGACCGAGTCCGAGGAGTTCCTCGCTCGGCTCAAGCGCTACGGCATCCTCAACGAGCAGGACCAGCTCGACGACGTGCTGTCGCTCGACGTGACCGACGTGCTGGAACGTCGCCTGCAGACGGTCGTCTACCGCAAGGGCTACGCGAACACGCCCGAGCAGGCCCGCCAGTTCATCGTCCACGGACACATCGTGCTGGACGACGCTCGCGTCACTCGACCCGGCATGACGGTGGAGACCGCCGTCGAGAGCTCGGTCGGCTTCGACGAGCACAGCTCGCTGTCGGACGAACTCCATCCTGAGCGCGCGGAGGCCCAAGAATGAGCGAAGAAACCGAAGACATCTGGGGCATCGCCCACGTGCACGCATCGTTCAACAACACGATTATCACCATCACCGACCAGACCGGCGCGGAAACGCTCGCAAAGAGCTCCGGCGGGACGGTTGTCAAGCAGAACCGCGACGAAGCGTCGCCGTACGCGGCGATGCAGATGGCCGAGGTCGTTGCGGAGAAAGCCCTCGACCGCGGCGTCGAGGCGTCGACGTTCGGGTCCGCGGTCCCGGCGGCAACCTCCAGACCTCGCCCGGTCCGGGTGCGCAGGCGACGATCCGCGCACTCGCCCGAGCGGGCCTGGAGATCGGTCGCATCGAGGACGTCACGCCGACCCCGCACGACGGCACTCGTGCACCCAAGAACTCCGGATTCTAACCAATGACACAGGACTACGAGGTTGAGTTCGTCGAACGCGGCGAGCGCGAGGCCCGCATCCTCGTGCGCGGCATCACGCCGGCGTTTGCCAACGGCATCCGGCGAGCGATGGTCGCGGACGTGCCGACGTTCAGTATCGACACCGTCCGCGTCATCGAGAACACCAGCGTGATGTTCAACGAGCAGATCGGTCTCCGACTGGGACTGGTCCCGCTGACGACCGACCTCGACGACTTCGAGATCGGCGACGAGGTGACGCTGTCGCTGTCCGTCGACGGGCCGAGCACGGCCTACTCCAGCGACCTCGTCTCCTCGGACCCGATGGTCGAGGCGGCCGACGACAACATCCCGATCATCGATCTCAAGGAGGGCCAACGTCTCGAAGTCGAGGCCGACGCCGTCCTCGACACCGGTCGGGAACACGCCAAACATCAGGGCGGCGTGGCCGTCGGCTACCGACACCTCCAGCAGGTGGAGGTCGTCGGCGACCTCGGCGAGTTCGAGGACGACGACCCGAACATCCTGCGTGGCGTCATCGAAGAGCAGGCGGCCGAACACGCCGCCGGCGACGCCACCAACGGCGAACTCGTCGCGACAGACGAGTTCGACAACGACCTCCGGAACCGCTACCCCGGCAAAGACGTCGAGGTCTCGGACGTGCCGAACGCGTTCGTGTTCCACGTCGAGACGGACGGGTCGTTCACCACCGAGGAACTGGTCCTGCGCGCGGTCGAGACGCTGCGTGACCGCGCGACCGAACTGAAAGACGCAGTCCAACTGTAACGACACAATGCCCCGACACACCCCACCACTACCGATGACCGCCCGCTCCCCGAGCGCGAGGACCGAAAGGGGTTTTACGGGGCACGCAAAACGAACAATCGCGCGCAGGGATAGCCAAGTTTGGCCAACGGCGCAGCGTTCAGGGCGCTGTCCCGTAGGGGTCCGCAGGTTCAAATCCTGCTCCCTGCACTTTTCCCACAACGGAGGAATCATATGAGTAAGACGAACCCGAGACTCAGTAGTCTCATCGCCGACCTGAAGTCAGCCGCCCGCAGTTCGGGCGGTGCTGTCTGGGGCGACGTCGCCGAGCGCTTAGAAAAGCCACGGCGCACACACGCGGAAGTCAACCTCGGCCGTATCGAACGATACGCCCAGGAAGACGAAACCGTCGTTGTGCCCGGCAAGGTGCTTGGCTCCGGTGTCCTGCAGAAGGACGTCACCGTCGCCGCTGTCGACTTCTCCGGAACCGCCGAGACGAAGATCGACCAGGTTGGAGAGGCTGTATCACTCGAACAGGCAATCGAAAACAACCCAGAAGGCTCCCACGTCCGGGTGATCCGATGAGCGTCGCAGAATTCGACGCGGATGTCATCGTTGACGCCCGCGACTGTATCATGGGCCGCGTCGCATCACAGGTCGCCGAACAGGCTCTCGATGGCGAGACGGTCGCCGTCGTCAACGCCGAGCGCGCTGTGATCACCGGCCGAGAGGAGCAGATCACAGAGAAGTACAAGAAACGTGTCGACATCGGTAACGACAACGGGTACTTCTACCCCAAGCGACCGGACGGCATCTTCAAGCGCACCATCCGTGGCATGCTGCCCCACAAGAAGCAGCGTGGCCGCGAGGCGTTCGAGAACGTCCGTGTCTACCTCGGCAACCCGTACGACGAGGACGGCGAGGTCCTAGACGGCACGTCGCTTGACCGACTGTCGAACATCAAGTTCGTCACGCTGGGCGAGATCAGCGAAACGCTTGGAGCGAACAAGACATGGTAACGAACACGTCTGGCAAGAAGAAGACCGCCGTCGCCCGCGCGACCGTTCGCGAGGGCGAGGGCCGCGTGCGTATCGACTCGCAGCCGGTCGAACTCGTCGACCCCGAGCTGGCGCAGCTCAAGATGCTGGAACCGTTCCGCATCGCCGAGGACGACCTCCGCGGCGAGGTCGACGTCGAAGTATCCGTCGAGGGTGGCGGCGTCATGGGGCAGGCAGACGCCGCCCGAACCGCCATCGCTCGCGGGCTTGTCGACCACACCAACGACGCCGAACTCCGTGACGCGTTCATGGAGTTCGACCGCTCGCTGCTGGTCAACGACGTTCGCCAGTCCGAACCCAAGAAGTGGGGCGGCCCCGGTGCGCGGGCCCGCTACCAGAAATCGTACCGCTAAGGTGATTCAAGCATGATGGTACCGGTTCGGTGTTTCACGTGCGGTAACGTCGTCGGCGAGCACTGGGAGGAGTTCAAAGCACGCACCCGCGAAGCCGAGGAGCCAGAGGACCCGGAGAAGGTTCTCGACGAACTCGGCGTCGAGCGGCACTGCTGTCGCCGGATGCTCGTCTCGCATAAAGACCTCGTCGACATCGTCTCACCCTACCAATGAACGCACAGGAAAGCCGCTACGAGAAGGCCCGCAAACTCGGCGCACGAGCGCTGCAGCTGGCCCACGGTGCTCCCGTGCTCATCGAGACGGAACACACCCAGCCGATACTCATCGCCGCCGAGGAGTACGACGCTGGCGTCCTACCGTTCACGGTCAACAGGAGTGATTAACGATGACGCTCATCACTGACATCCGACTCCGCCGCGTCCTCGACTCCCGCGGGAACGCGACCGTCGAGGCCGACGTTCTCACTGAGAGTGGGGGCTTCGGTCGTGGCAAGGCACCGAGCGGCGCAAGCACGGGCGAGTACGAGGCCATCGAGCTCCCCGCCAACGAAGCCATCGCCAACGCCCGTGAGGACGCGCTCCCACGGCTCATCGGCGAGGTTCACGCCGGGAACCAGCGTGACGTCGACGCGGCGCTCCACGCCGCCGACGGCACCGACGACTTCTCGGGTATCGGGGCCAACAGCGCCGTCGCCATCTCGATGGCGGCCGCAAAGGCCGGTGCCGACGTGCTGGGCGCACCGCTGTACCAGCACCTCGGCGGCACGTTCCGGGGCAACGAGTACCCAACGCCGCTGGGCAATATCATCGGCGGCGGCGAGCACGCCGCGGATGCAACCAATATCCAAGAGTTCCTCGCAGCCCCCGTCGGCGCACCGAGCGTCGAAGAGGCTGTCTTCGCCAACGCCGCGGTCCATCAGGAGGTCCACGACATCCTGGCCGACCGCGACCTGCCAGCGGGCAAGGGCGACGAAGGAGCCTGGGCACCGTCCGTTTCGGACGACGAAGCGTTCGAGATTATGGACGAGGCTGTTGAGACCGTCGCCGACGACTTCGGCTTCGCTATCTCTTTCGGCCTCGATGTTGCTGGCGCGGAACTCTACGATGACGAGGCGGACGGCTACGTCTACGACGACGGCGTCAAGTCCACCGAAGAGCAGATAGAGTACATCGCCGGGAAGGTCGAGGAGTACGACCTCGTCTACGTCGAGGACCCACTCGACGAGAACGATTACGAGGCCTTCGCGGACCTGACCACACAGGTCGGTGACCAGACGCTCGTCTGCGGCGACGACCTGTTCGTCACCAACGTCGAGCGCCTGCAGGCCGGTATCAACGCCGACGCCGGGAACTCCATCCTTATCAAGCCGAACCAGATCGGAACGCTCACCGACGCTGTCGACGCCATCGAACTGGCGACGGCAAGCGGCTACGAGTCCGTCGTCTCCCACCGCAGCGGCGAGACGGAAGACACGACGATTGCACACCTCGCTGTCGCCACTGACGCACCGTTCATCAAGACCGGCGCGGTCGGCGGCGAGCGCACAGCCAAGCTGAACGAACTAATCCGTATCGAGGACAACGCAGTATGAGCGGCAACGAAAAAGAAGGTCTCGACGCGTCAGACTCCGACTTCGACCCGTCCGACGAGGACGACGAAGCGGTCGACGCGGAGACCGAAACGGAAGCCGAACAGCCCGCCGACGACGCCACAGAGGCGACAGAGGCCGAACCAACCGATGCCGACACGGAGGCCGACGAAGCGGCCGAGGCCGACGAGGCCGCCGGCCCACAGCTGGACGAGGACGTCATGCCCGACGAGCAGTCGGAGGCCGACCTCCTCATCCCCGTCGAGGACTACCTCGGCGCCGGTGTCCACATCGGGACCCAGCAGAAGACCCAGGACATGGAGCGGTTCATCCACCGCGTCCGGACCGACGGGCTGTACGTGCTGGACGTCTCGATGACCGACGAGCGCATCCGAACCGCCGCGGACTTCCTGTCCAACTACGAACCGGAGCAGATTCTGGCCGCGTCGTCGCGCCAGTACGGCCGGTTCCCGGCCGAGAAGTTCGCCGAAGCAATTGGTGCACGCGTCCGCACCGGCCGGTTCATCCCCGGCACGCTGACCAACCCCGACTACGACGGCTACATCGAGCCTGACATCGTGGTCGTCACCGACCCGATCGGTGATGCCCAGGCTGTCAAGGAGGCCATCACGGTCGGCATCCCAGTCATCGCGATGTGTGACTCCAACAACACCACGTCGAACGTCGACCTGGTCGTCCCGACGAACAACAAGGGGCGCAAGGCGCTGTCGGTCGTCTACTGGCTGCTGGCCAACGAGACGCTCGACCGCCGCGGTGCCGAGCCGACGTACGGACTCGACGACTTCGAGTCCGACATCTAACGTCGCTGAACTGTTTCGTTTTCTCGCTGTCGAAGTGCGAGTGGCGATGCCAGTATCGCCAACACAAGACCTACCACAAGCCCCGGAGTAGGGCTGGCAAATGGCAGAGGGAGACACACTCGTTAACGCGATTATCGGTGCCGTCGCAACCGCTCTGCTGAGTGGATTCGTCCCGCTTGCGCCGCTACTCGGTGGTGGCATCGCCGGCTATCTCGAAGGCGGCGAGCGAGACGACGGCGTCCGTGTCGGATTGCTGTCCGGCGCCGTCGGGCTGGCGATATCGCTGGTCTTCTTCGTGGTCGTGTTCGTCTTTCTGGCCGCATTTCTGGCATTTGTGCCCGAAGCACTGGGCGTGTTCGGCGCGGTGGGACTGCTCGTGCTCGTCCTCGGAACAGTCATGACGGCCGCGTATTTCCTCGGCTTGAGCGCGCTCGGCGGCTGGCTGGGTAACTACGTCAAGCACGACACGACCATCGGCGACTGACTGGCCAGCCGCGCTGTCGGTAACTACATCACGGGGGACGCCACTACCGAGAACGCATATGCGTGAGTCGGTGACCAACGCCGGTATCGGGGCGCTCGTCACGGTTGCGCTGTCGTTCGTTCCCTTTTCGTCGGTGGCTGGGGGTGCCGTGGCCGCGGCGAACCACGGCGGCAGCTACCGGACGGGGCTCTGGCTGGGAACGCTGGCCGGCGTCTGCGCGATGGTTCCCTTGCTTGCCCTCTTTCTCCCAGCGCTGTACATCGCTGGCCTCCTCGGGTTCGGGATTCCGCCCGGCGCACCGGGGTACGACTTGTTTCTGGCGCTCGTGTTCACGTTCTTTCTGCTGTACACTGTCGGTCTCAGCGCTCTCGGTGGTCTCGGCGGCGTCTGGATATCGGCACACACCGACTGGGACCTAGACGCCAACCGCTGGCTCTGAATGCACGTGAACCGCCCGCTGCCCGACATTTGGCATACCATTCAAGCGTGTCCGACACTAACGTCAGCCGATGTCAAAGACGCCGCCCGGACCGAAGGGCGAACCGCTGTTCGGCAGTAGTCGCACGTACGCTCGGGACCCGTTCCGGTTCATCTCGGCGCTGGAGCGAGCATACGGCGATGTCGCCCGCTTCGACATGGGGCCGATGGATACGGTCATGCTGTGTGATCCGACGGCAATCGAGCGCGTGCTGGTCTCGGAGGCAGACCGGTTCCGCAAGCCCGACTTTCAGGGAGATGCGCTCGGGGATCTGCTGGGTGACGGACTGCTGTTGAGCGAAGGGGAGACGTGGGAGCAGCAGCGAAAGCTCGCCAACCCCGCGTTCTCGATGGCTCGGTTGTCGGGGATGGCCGACCGCATCACCGACCACGCGGAGGACCGGATCGCCGACTGGTCCCACGGCGAGGTCATCGACGCCGAGCAGTCGATGACCCGGGTCACGCTGGACGTAATTCTGGACCTGATGATGGGCGTCGAGCTTTCCGAGCAGCGAGTCCGGACCATCGAGGAACAACTGTTGCCGCTTGGCCAGCGGTTCGAGCCGGACCCTATCCGGTTCGCCATGCCGCAGTGGATGCCGATGCCCGACGACGCCGAGTTCGACCGCGCCGTGCGGACGCTGGACGAGGTGCTGGACGACATCATCGCGGTCCGTGAAGAATCGCTTGGGACGGCTGAGGACGGCCCGATGGATTTCCTGTCGGTGCTCCTGCGTGCCCGCGACGAGGGGAACCAGTCGCCCGACCAACTGCGCGACGAGATGATGACCATGCTGCTTGCCGGTCACGACACGACGGCGCTGACGCTGACCTACACCTGGTTCCTGCTGTCGGAACACCCCGAAGTCGAACAGCGGGTCCACGAGGAACTCGACGACGTCATCGGCGACGACCGGCCGGGGATGGAGCACGTCCGCGAACTGGACTACCTCGAATGGGTGATTCAGGAAGCGATGCGGCTCTACCCACCGGTGTACACCATATTCCGGGAGCCGACCGAGGACGTGACGCTGTCGGGCTACGAGGTCGAGCCGGGGACGACGCTGATGGTCCCTCAGTGGGGCGTCCACCGCTCCGAGCGGTTCTACGACGACCCAGAGACGTTCGACCCGGAGCGCTGGAAGCCCGAACGAGCGGGCGAGCGCCCGCGGTTCGCCTACTTCCCGTTCGGTGGTGGCCCGCGCCACTGTATCGGGAAGCATCTCGCCATGCTCGAAGCGCAACTCATCACCGCGACGACGGCTAGCCAGTACCGACTGGAGTTCCAGGGGGAGACGCCTCTGGAGTTGTTGCCGTCGCTGACCGCCCATCCTCGGCAGGAAATGTCGATGCGCGTGCAGGAACGGTAGCGCGGACTCCGATGTGACCACTCCGGTGTCGTCGTCGCCTCACAGTGCGGGATCGACGTGACAGGGACTTGGTCATCAGCTATTTACTGCAGAACCCCGTGTAAGCGTACAAGAACAGCGGACTGAACGTCTCTCCGGTGACCTGATTTCAGCCGCGGTCACGGTGGGAGGGCCCCGTTCACAGCCGACTACTCGACCATCATGACACTGCTGCAGAACACCACTGGCGGCACTCGTCCCGCGCCGTTTGCAGTTGTCCTGCGACCGGACCTGTCCCGAGACAGTTCCCAGAGCCATATCACTCCGACTGCTCTTGAGCAGGGAACGATATCTATCCCGGCGCAATGGCCAGACTCGAACGGGATACCGAATGACGTCTGAGACCGCTGTCAACGGGGACGACAGGGTTCAGGTCCTCTACGTCGGCACCGATTCGGACGACGCCGAAACGCTGTCGACGGCGCTCGAACGCGAGAACGGCCGTTTCACGGTCGAAACGGTGCGCACTGCTCCCGAGGTTGTGGCGAGGCTGGCTGACGATACCGTAGACTGTCTCGTCTCCGACTACGACCTGCCCGAACGGAACGGTGTCGAGCTTCTGGAAACGGTCCGTGACGAGCATCCGACCCTCCCGTTTATTATCTACACTGCCCGGGGGAGCGAGGCGGTCGCCAGCGAGGCGATTTCGGCCGGTGTCACGGACTACCTCAGGAAAGAGCCGGGCACCGAACAGCATGTGGAGTTGACGAACCGAATCTTTGACGCCGTCGAGCATCACCGCTCACAGCAGGCGACCACCGAGCGGAACCGAGCGCTCCGGAGCTACGAGCGGATGGTCAACTCCATGCAGGAGGCAGCCTGTATTTACGATGCGGAGGGGCGGTTCGAAATCGTCAACGAGACCATAGCAGAGTGGTACGACACGACGCGCGCTGCGCTCGAAGGACAGACCAGTAGACTCGTTCCGCGTATTCGAACCGAGGGTGAGAGAGACCGCTACCAGGAACTGCTCGACGGAACGCGGGAGCAGCTTAGCGGCGAAATCGAAGCAGAGTTCCCCGGCCACGGACACGCGGTGGTCGCGTACCAGCTAACGCCGCTGGTCGTCGATGGTGTTATCGACGGCATCGTCGGCGTCGCTCGGGACGTCACCGACCGGAAAGAGCGCGAACAGAAGCTACTCCGGAACAAACGCGCGATAGACGAGGCCCCGGTCGGTGTCGTTATCACCGACCCTGGCCAGACGGACAATCCGCTGATCTACGCCAACGACCACTACCGCGACCTGACTGGCTATTCGCTTCCGGAGTTACTCGGGAAGAACTGCCGAATGCTACAGGGCGAGAACACCGATCCGGAGTCCGTCGCTACAATGCGGGACGCGATTGACGCAGAGGAGCGGGTGACGGTCGAACTCAGGAACTATCGGAAGGACGGGACCGAGTTCTGGAACAGGGTTCGGATCGCGCCGGTTCGAGACGACGACGACGGGACAGTCGTCAACTACGTCGGGTTCCAGCAGGACATCACGGAGCGGAAACGACGCGAGCAACGGTTAGAGGAAACATCGTCACGCCTCGAAGCCCTCTTCGAGAACTCACCGGACATGATCGACGTGCTCGACGCCGATGGGACGATCCGCGACGTGAACCAGCGGTTCTGTGCGGAACTGGGGTACGACGAGAGCGAGGTGCTCGGGCGGTCGATCTGGGAGTTCGACCTGACGTTCGACGCCGAGGACGTGCAGACACAGCTTTCGGGGTTCAGTGTCAACGAGCGCCGCAAGTTCGAGGGCCTGTACGAACGCCGCGACGGGTCGACGATGCCGGTCGAAGTACATCTGCTCCGACTCAGCCTCGACGGCGAGGACCGGTTCCTGGCGATCAGCGTGATCTCACGGAGCGCAAGGAGCGCGAGCAGGAACTCGAACAGCAAAACGAACAGCTCGAACAGTTCGCCAGCGTCGTCAGCCACGACCTCCGGAACCCGCTGACTGTCGCTCGCGGCCAACTCGAACTCCTGCGAGAGGAATCCGATAGCGAGCATATCGACGCCATCGACGGCGCACACCAGCGGATGGATACACTCATCGACGACCTGCTCACGCTCGCACGCGACGGCGCGTCACCCGCTTCGCCCGTCGTGGTTGACCTCGAACAGTTTGTCCAGACGTGCTGGCAAAACGTCGATACGAAAGCCGCGACGCTCCGCACTGACATAGACCGGCCCATCCGCGCCGACGAGAGCCGCCTCAGACAACTGTTCGAGAATCTCGTCCGCAACGCGGTTGAGCACGGCGGTGACGGCGTGACCGTGACCGTGGGCGAACTGGCCGACGGCTTCTACGTCGCGGACGACGGTCCCGGTATCCCTGTGGCCGACCGCGGAGACGTGTTCGATGCCGGTTACTCGACGGCGGTCGAAGGGACCGGCTTCGGCCTGAGCATCGTGAAACAGGTCGCTGACGCCCACGGCTGGGCGGTCCGCGTCGGCAGCGGCAGCGACGGCGGCGCCCGGTTTGAGTTCACCGATGTCGACACTGTCTCTGAGTAGTATCCCGAGGGTTGTCCTGACCGTCGACTCCGAAAACGCCTAACGCCCTGGGTGCACACGGGCGGGTATGGTCACGTCGAGCGCTCCCGGGAAGGTGTACCTGTTCGGGGAGCACGCGGTCGTCTACGGTGAGCCGGCGGTGCCCTGCGCCATCGAGCGGCGAGTGCATGTGACGGCAACTGAGATTGACGAGGGGTTACGCATCCACGCGAACGACTTGCAACTGGACGGCTTTACCGTCGAGTACACCGGCGACGGGGAGAGCCATCCGGACGTGGACGTCGCCGAATCGCTCGTCGAAGCCGGCATGGGGTACGTCAACGAGGCAGTGGCACAGGCCCGTGACGCGGCCGACGCGCCGGAAGCGGGCTTCGAGATTTCCGTCGAGGGCGACATCCCGCTCGGGGCGGGGCTGGGGTCGTCTGCCGCGCTCGTCGTCGCGGCGATAGACGCGGCGACCCGGGAACTCGGCGTCGAACTGCCGGCGAGCGAAATCGCCGACCGCGCCTATCAGGTCGAACACGAGGTACAGGACGGGCAGGCCTCGCGGGCGGACACGTTCTGCTCGGCGATGGGCGGGGCAGTCCGCGTGGAGGGCAACGACTGCCGGCGGCTGGACGGCATCGACACCCTCCCCTTCGTCATCGGCTACGACGGCGGGGCCGGCGACACCGGCGCACTGGTCGCCGGCGTCCGGACCCTCCGCGATGAATACGACTTCGCTGCCGACACCGTCGCGGCAATCGGCGATATCGTCCGCGAGGGCGAAGCGGTGCTGGAAACGGGCGATTACGAGCGGCTCGGGGAACTGATGGACTTCAACCACGGACTGCTCTCGGCGCTGGGCGTCTCCTCGCGGTCGCTGGACTCGATGGTGTGGGCGGCCCGCGACGCCGACGCACATGGCGCGAAACTCACCGGAGCCGGTGGCGGTGGCTGTATCGTCGCGCTGGACGAGACGGACGACGCGCTCACGGCGCTGAAGTACACGCCGGGGTGTGAGGACGTCTTCCGGGCCGAACTGGACACCGACGGGGTCCGGCAGGAATGACGGCCGTCCTCAAACTCGGTGGGAGTGTCATCACGGAGAAAGACGAACCCGAGACGGTCGATACGGCCGCTCTGTCGGCGGCGGCGTCGGCTATCGCCGAATCGGCAGTCGGGGAGGATATCGTCGTCGTTCACGGCGGCGGGAGCTTCGGCCACCACCACGCCGCCGATTACGGTGTCAGCACGACCGCGGGGACCCACGACGTGGACGGCGTACAGGCCATCCACGGCGCGATGTGTCGGCTCAACGCCGCTGTCGTCGATGAACTCACCGAGGAGGGGGTTCCGGCCGTCCCAGTCCACCCGTTTTCGGCGGCCACACGCGACGCCGACAGTGACCTTTCGCTGCCGACGGCGCAGGTCACGACGCTGCTCGACGAGGGGTTCGTCCCGGTCCTCCACGGCGACCTCGTCGCACACGCCGGTGCGGGCGCGACGGTTCTGAGCGGCGACGAACTGGTCGTCGAACTCGCGCCCGCTGTCGACGCGGACCGCGTCGGCGTCTGCTCGACTGTTCCCGGCGTCCTCGACGAAGACGGGACCGTCATCGACCGCATCGAGACATTCGAGGCCGTCGCATCGGCACTGGGCGGGAGCGACGCGACGGACGTGTCGGGTGGGATGGCCGGCAAGGTCCGTGCGCTGCTCGCCCTCTCGGCCCCCGCCGTCGTGTTCGGGCCCGACGCACTCCCCGCGTTTCTCGCCGGTGAGAGCCCGGGAACGACTATCGCTGGTGATGACGACTGGTGAGACTGCTACTACTGTCGTCGACTGGCCCGTTCCAGAAAGCGATTTAGTCCATAGTGTGCCCAGGCTGGCTGATACAGGGTATCTCTGCCCAGGTCTGGCAGACTGATAGCTTAAATATCACTTCTTCGGCTGTCGTAACATATTTGTCCTCTGTTATCAATTATGCGACTATGTCTGCAGTAGGTCTGACCGACGTCTATCGATACGGAACGAGGTTTCTCGGGACATTGCTTGTCGTCGCCGGCGTCGGTGGCGGCCTCATCGCTGCAGGGTACGTGCTGATACAGAACGGCTCTCTCGACTCGTTCTCGGGGACGCAAGGCTATCGCGCGGTACTCGGCGTCGTCGTCGGTGCGCTCGGTGGGCTCCTGTTGCTCTCCGGCCTGCTCGGCCTGAGCCACAAGCTCATCGCCGACGCGACGATGGCGGGCACGCTCGCGGCCCAGACAGCACAGCGTGGTGCGAGCGATGTGGCAGCCGCCAGTCCTCCAGCGAGCGACCAGGCAGCAACTGAAACTGCCGATGATAGCGCCGCAGCGGCGACCGAATCGGCCACGGAATCGGAAGAACCGACGCCGGAGCCGGCCGGGACTGAACCGGCGGTTTCTCAGGAGACGGAACCGGCCGCCGACTCAGCGGCTGTCGAGCCGGCAACGGCCGAACCCGAGGTATCGGAGCCGGTCGCTGACTCCGAGCCGGACGCGGACTCGTCCGGAGACTCGGAGATCCACGCGTCCGCACAGGAACCCTCCGACCCATCCGACGGGACAGTGGCGTCCGCTACGTCCGACGCTGCGGCGGCCGGGACTGATGACGCACCGGCGACGGCAGCCGACGAAGATCCGCTGGCGGATGCTGACCCGGCGACAGCTGATGACCCGGTGGCAGGCGATGTCCCAGTGACAGACAAGGACCTTCTGGACACCGACGACACTTCAGAACCACCGTCGACCGACGACACGATGGCCGCGGCGACGGACGGAGACGCAGTGGAGACGGCCCAGAACGAACAGCTATCGAACCAACAGCCGGCGGAAAACGTTGCTGGACCGGAATCCGAAGCAGTGGACGACACTACTGCGGAGCCATCCCCGACAGACCTCGCCGGTGAGTCGGAAACGGTAGAGCCCCAGTCTGAACCCAGCGAGCAGTCGGACCGCGACCTGCTTGCTGAGGACGCCGCCGAGGAACCAGAATCGAGCACGGAACCACAGGAGTGGACTCCGCCGGACCCCGCGGAGTTCGACACGCAGAGCGAGGAACCCGCGGCGGCCGACGACTGGGGAGACGACGAGCCAGCACCGGCCGACGAATGGGAAACCGAACCCGAAGCCGATAGCGACCCCACTGGCGTCGGCACGCCGGATGCTGACGAGGCGGACCAGCGCGACGCCGTAACCGAGGACACCCGACTACTTGACGAATCCGGTAGGCCAGACACGTCCAGTGGCCCGCGGACGACGGACGACCTGTTCGGTGGCGGCACCGGTGACGAGCAATCCGACTCCGGGGTCGACGAGAGCGTGCAGAGCGAGGCGGAGTCTCAGGACGCGGACGCGACTGACGACGAGGACGCGACGCTCGCGGACGACGGTGTCACTGGTTTCGACGTCTCCAGTGACGACGACCCGCTCTCGGACCCCTTAGACGACGAGTAGCGACGAACCCACACCGTTTTAAGAAGCGCCGTTGTAGTCCGGAGTAACCGAGCGCACGGCCGCCCGCGGACTGCGGTTTGGCGGCCGGCAGACGGCGGATGTAAGTTGCGGGACGGAAGTCCCTCCCACTGCGGTTGCCCAGGCTACGGGCGTACCCGACTGGCCTGGAGCGCCGACGCGGACGAAGTCGCCTACATTGCAGATACCGTCGTTGCCGTGCCCCACCGGATGCCCGCGGCCGGCTTTCCACTCGGAGCTACAACTATGGAAGTCGAAATTGCGACAATTGGCGGTTACGAGGCTGTAGGCCGACAGATGACGGCCGTCCGTGCAGGGGACGACGTCGTCATCTTCGACATGGGCCTGAACCTCTCGAAGGTACTGATTCACGACAACGTCGAGACGGAACGGATGCACTCGCTGGACCTCATCGACATGGGTGCCATCCCGGACGACCGGGTCATGTCCGACCTGGAAGGCGACGTGAAGGCTATCGTGCCGACACACGGTCACCTCGACCACATCGGCGCGATTTCCAAGCTCGCCCACCGCTACGACGCACCCATCGTCGCGACGCCGTTCACCATCGAACTCGTCAAACAGCAGATCAAGAGCGAGGAGAAGTTCGGCGTCCAGAACGACCTCGTCAAGATGGACGCCGGCGAGACGATGTCCATCGGCGAGCGCAACGAACTGGAGTTCGTCAACGTCACACACTCCATCATCGACGCCATCAACCCCGTGCTTCACACGCCGGAAGGCGCAGTCGTCTACGGGCTCGACAAGCGGATGGACCACACGCCGGTCATCGGCGACCCCATCGACATGAAGCGGTTCCGCGAGATCGGCCGCGAGGGCGAGGGCGTCCTCTGTTACATCGAGGACTGTACGAACGCGGGCAAGAAGGGCCGCACGCCCTCCGAGTCCGTCGCGCGTCGCCACCTCAAAGACGTGATGGACAGCGTCGCCGACTACGACGGCGGCATCGTCGCCACGACGTTCTCCTCACACATCGCTCGTGTCAAGAGCCTCGTCGAGTTCGCTGACGACATCGGCCGCCAGCCGGTGCTGCTCGGTCGCTCGATGGAGAAGTACTCCGGCACCGCCGAACGACTCGACTTCGTCGACTTCCCGGAGGACCTGGGCATGTATGGCCACCGGAAATCCGTCGACCGGACGTTCAAGCGGATCATGAACGAAGGCAAGGAGAACTTCCTCCCCATCGTCACCGGCCACCAGGGCGAGCCCCGCGCGATGCTCACCCGTATGGGCCGCGGCGAGACGCCATACGAGCTAGACGACGGCGACAAAGTCATCTTCTCGGCCCGGGTCATTCCGGAGCCGACCAACGAGGGCCAGCGCTACCAGTCCGAGAAGCTCCTGGGCATGCAGGGCGCGCGCATCTACGACGACATCCACGTTTCGGGCCACCTCCGCGAGGAGGGCCACTACGAGATGCTCGACGCGCTCCAGCCGAAGAACGTCATTCCGGCCCACCAGAGCCTCGAAGGGTTCGCACCGTACGTCGACCTCGCGGAAAACATGGGCTACAAAGCCGGGCGGGACCTCCACATCACCCGCAACGGCAACATGATCCAGCTCACCGAGTAAATCGATGTCCGAACGCCATCAGCAGGTCGAAGACGCGATTGTCGCCCGACGAGACCGGGTCAACGACGCCCTCCCCGAGGACCTTCCGGTGCAGAAGCCGGACCACCTCTACGAGGCGTCGCGTTACCTGCTGGACGCGGGCGGGAAACGGCTCCGCCCGACGGTCCTGCTGCTGGTCGCGGAGTCGCTGCTCGACGTCGACCCGCTGACGGCAGACTACCGTGACTTCCCGACGCTCGAGGGCGGGCAGGCCGATATGATGTCGGCCGCCCTCGCTATCGAGGTCATCCAGACGTTCACGCTTATCCACGACGACATCATGGACGACGACGCGCTCCGACGCGGGGTACCCGCCGTCCACAAGGAGTACGACCTCTCGACGGCGATTCTCGCCGGCGACACGCTGTACTCGAAGGCGTTCGAGTTCCTGCTCGATACGGGCGCGGCCCCCGAGCAGACCGTCGAGGCGAACAAGCGACTCGCGACGACGTGTACCCGCATCTGCGAGGGCCAGTCCCTCGACATCGAGTTCGAGCAACGCGACGTCGTCACGCCCGAGGAGTACCTGGAGATGGTCGAACTCAAGACGGCCGTGCTGTACGGCGCGGCCGCCTCGATCCCGGCCACGCTGCTCGGGGCCGACGCGGAGACCGTCGACGCCCTGTACAACTATGGGCTCGACGTGGGGCGTGCGTTCCAGATTCAGGACGACCTGCTGGACCTGACGACGCCCTCTGAGAAACTCGGCAAGCAGCGCGGGTCCGACCTCGTCGAGAACAAGCAGACGCTGGTGACGCTGCACGCTCGCCAGCAGGGCGTCGACGTGGGCGACCTCGTCGACACGGACTCTGTCGAGGCCGTTTCGGAAGCCGAAATCGACGACGCCGTCGAGCGTCTGCGAGAGGTAGGGTCAATCGAATACGCCCGCCAGACCGGGCAGGACCTCATCGCGAGCGGCAAGCAGAACCTCGAAGTCCTGCCGGACAACGAGTCCCGGTATCTGCTCGAAGGCATCGCGAACTACCTCGTCGAGCGCGACTACTGAGCGCTCCGACAGTCCGTTTTTCCCGCGTCCTTCGACCCTGAACAGTGCTGGTCAGCAACTAAGACCGGTCAGCCCCTAGGCAGTCGTGTGACTCGGTTCCTCCTCTACGGCGGCAAGGGCGGCGTGGGCAAGACCACAGTTGCGGCGGCGACCGGTCACCGGCTGGCAACAGCGGGCCACGAGACACTGGTCGTCTCCACCGACCCCGCACACTCGCTGGCCGACGCCGTCGAAACCGACGTCGGCGGCGACCCGACGGAAATCAAGTCGGGGCTATGGGGTGTCGAGATCGACCCACAGACCGGTATCGACCGCTACCGGTCGCTGTTCGAGGCGCTGGCGTCGGAGTTTGCTGACGCCGGCATTCGGATGGACGAGGACGAAATCGCCGACCTGTTCACGACCGGCGTGATGCCCGGCAGCGACGAACTGGCGGCCATCGAGGGCATGGCGACGTACATCGAGAGCGACCGCTGGGACCGCGTGGTGTTCGACACTGCGCCGACCGGCCACACGCTCCGCCTGCTCGACCTCCCGTCCGTGATGGACCGCGGCGTCGCGACGGCGATGGACCTCCGGGATCAGGTCCGCCGGAAGGTCAACACCGCCCGGACCATGATGTTCGGCCCGATGGCGAACCGGCGCGACGACGGCCCGGACGACTTCACCGCGATGCGCGAGCGGATGGAGCGGGTCGGGATGGTCCTGCGGGACCCCGAACAGACGGCGTTCCGGGTCGTCACGATTCCGGAGACGATGGCCGTCCGCGAGACGGAGCGCTTGGTCGGGAAGCTCCGGGAGTTCGAGGTGCCGGTGACGACGCTGGTCGTGAACAAGGTCATCGAGGACGCCGGCGACTGTCAGCGCTGTCAGGGGAAGCAGGTGGTACAGCAAGAGTCTATTGCCGCGCTTCGGGAGTCGCTGCCCGACCTTGACGTGTGGACGATTCCCGACCAGTCCGGCGAGGTGACTGGTATTAGCGCGCTGGACAGGGTTGCGGAGTCTCTGGTGGATGTGAAGTGACCTGTAAAGACGAGCATCCGCGCGAGCGAAGCGAGCGCGGTTCACCGGAACCGAACTTAGTGAGGTTCCGGCCTTTTTCGCCCACGTTTTTCAAGGAGTGGTGGCGAGCATCGCGAGCCACCCGACGATGAAAAAGGTGGTCCGACGGCGTTTTGACCCTCCCAGTCGCAGGTCCCGGTAATGGACGACGAGCTGCGAGACCGAATCACGGAGGCGGCGGAGACGAACGCGCTCCTCAACGCGGTCAAACACGACAGCGAGGCACAGGTCGGGGCGATCATGGGGCCACTCATGGGCGAGAACCCGGAGTTCCGCGAGTACGGCGACGAGATTCCGGGCGTTATCGCCCCGGTCGTCGAGCGGGTCAACGGCATGGATGCCGAGGAACGCCGTGAGCGGCTGGCGGAGTTAGCGCCGGACAAACTCGAAGAACTGGAGAGCGAGGACGAGGGTGAAGACCACCCGCTGCCGGACCTGCCCAACGCCGAGGAGTACGACACCGTCCGGATGCGCGTCGCGCCAAACCCCAACGGGCCGTGGCACATCGGCCACGCGCGGATGGCCGCTGTCGTCGGGACGTACAAACAGCGCTACGACGGGGAGTTCATCTGCCGCTTCGACGACACCGACCCCGAGACCAAGCGGCCGGATCTGGACGCCTATGACGCGATTCTGGACGCCATTGACTATCTGGCTTTGAGCCCGACGACGTAGTCAACGCCAGTGACCGGGTCGAGACGTACTACGAGTACGCTCGCAAGCTCATCGACAAGGGCGGGGCCTACACCTGCTCGTGCCCGCAGGGTGAGTTCTCCGATCTGAAAAACAGCGGCGAAGCCTGCCCGCACCGCGAGAAGGACGCCGAGACCTCACGAGAGGAGTTCGAGGCGATGATCGACGGCGAGTACGAAAGCGGCGAGATGGTGCTACGGGTCCGGACCGACATCACGCACAAGAACCCCGCGCTGCGGGACTTCGTCGCCTTCCGGATGGTCGACACCCCACACCCGCGTGCGGCGGCCGAGGAGTACCGCTGCTGGCCGATGCTGGACTTCCAGAGCGGGCTTGACGACCACCTGCTGGGTGTCACCCACATTATCCGCGGTATCGACCTGCAGGACTCCGCGAAGCGCCAGCAGTTCGTCTACGACTACTTCGACTGGGAGTACCCCGAAGTCATCCACTGGGGCCACGTCCAAGTCGACGCTTACGACGTGCCCCTCTCGACGTCAAGCATCGCCGAACTCATTGAGGACGGCGAACTGGCGGGCTGGGACGACCCCCGCGCGCCGACCGTCGCCAGCCTCGAACGGCGCGGCATCCGCGGCGAGGCCGTCGTCGACGCGATGATTCAACTGGGCACGTCCACCTCCAACGTCGATCTGGCGATGTCGTCGATCTACTCGAACAACCGCGACCTCATCGACGACGACTCGGACCGGGCGTTCTTCGTCCGGAACAGCGACGACCATGGCGGCCTCGTCGAGCGCCAGGTCGTCGGCGGCCCGGACGCCGGCGAACCGCCCCTGCATCCGGACTTCGAGGAGCGTGGCCGCCGTGAGATTCCAGTGACCAGTGGCGTCGTGGTCGAGGGCGACGACCTGCCGGACCACGGCGCTCGCATCTGGCTCAAGGGGTACGGCTGTGTCCGCCACACCCGCGACGCTTTCGAGTACACCGGCGACGACATCGACGCCGTCCGCGAGGAGGGCGTGACGTGATTCACTGGGCACCGGCTGATGGGCCACAGGTCCGCCTCCGGACGATGGACGGCGACGTGTCAGGCGTGGCCGAACCGGGACTGCGCCACTACGACGCCGACGAGGTGGTTCAGTTCGAACGCATCGGCTTCGCCCGCCTCGACGAGGTCGCGGACGACCCGGACACGGAGTCCGTCGCGTACTTCACCCATCCCTGAGGCCGCCGTCACAACGACCCAGCCGTCGGTTCTTCCCCCTGACTCCCAGTCTCGACACCACTGAACTCGAACCGAGCACCGCCGGCTTCGCTGTCGGTAACCGTTAGCTCCCAGCCGTGGGCCTCGGCAATCGTCTCCACTATCGCCAGGCCAAAGCCGGTGCCGTCGTCGTCGGTACTGTAGCCCGATTCGAGGACGGCGTCGCGCTGGTCCGGCGGAATCCCCGGGCCGTCATCGGCGACGTAGAAGCCGTCCGGCGTGGCTCCGAGCGTGATGGTGACTACTCCTCCGCCATCGGCCGCTGGCCCAGCTCCGGGAGTGGCACCGTCACTGCCGTGTTCTACGGCGTTTTGCACGAGGTTCTGGAACAGTTCGGCGAGGCGGTCGAGGTCGGCCAGTACGCGCTCCGGCGGGTCTCGAATCCGGCGCTCGGCCGCGCTCGTTGGCGCGGCGTCCCACGCTCGAGCGAACGTGTCTCGGAGCGACACTGGTTCGGGGTCGCCGATGTCACGCCCCTCGCGGGCCAGCGTCAGGGTGTGGTCGATGAGCGTCTCCATCCGATTGAGGGCGTCCGTTGCGGCCGTTATCGACTCGCGTACGTCCGCCGAAGCGTCCTGTGACGCCAGTTCCAGATGGCCGCTGGCGACCTGCAAGGGGTTCCGGAGGTCGTGGCTGACGAGGCTGGCGAACTCGTCCAGCCGCTCGTTCTGGAGTTGGAGTTGTCGCTCCCGCCGCTTCTGGTCGGTGATGTCCGTGATGACGGAGACGCTACCGACCACAGAACCACTGAGGCCGCGAATCGGGGCGGCGGCAAGACTCACGTCGACACGGCTCCCGTCTTTTCGCTGGAGTTCCGTTTCGTGGCCCGCCAGACGCTCGCCCTCGAGTACCTGCGCGTGAAGTTCGGCGGTCTGCCGTCGGTTCTCGGCCGGGATGACGGGGACTGTTTCGCCCAGAACCTCGTCGGCAGACCAGCCGAACAGCTCTGTCGCGGCGGGGTTCCAGACTTCGACGACCCCGTCGGTGTCCGTCGCAATAATCGCAAGCGGGGCAGCCTCGACGAGCGTCTCCAGACGCTCGGTCGTCACTGCGAGTTCGGACTCGATTTCCTTTCGCTGTGAGATGTCACGGACGATGCCGACTCGGCCGGACTCACCGCTGGCCAGTTCGATGTCCGCCGCATCGACTTCACAGGGGACCTGTTCGCCGGACGCGGTCCGGATCAGGAACTCTCCCGGCTCGTCGTCCATCGGTTCGGTTTCCATCTGTCCCAGCACCGTCTCGAAGCGTTCGCCGACGAGACTGTCCTCGACGGTACCGACCAGTTCGGCGAACGGGTCGTTGTACGTGACGAACCGGTCGTGCTCGTCGAGGACGTAGACGGGTTCGCTGACGCCCTCGAAAATCGTCTTGTACTGCGCCAGCTGCTGTTCGCGCTGCTTCCGCTCCGTGACGTCCCGGAGGACGACGAGCCGGCCGACGAGCCCGTCGAACCGGTCGGTAAACGGTGACACTTCTAGTTCGACGAACCGCTGCTGGCCGTCCACGGAGAGCGCGAGTTCCGACCAGTCTGACTGTCCGTCGTCGTCGACCGTGACTTTGTCCCAGGTCGGGATGACGGCGTCTACTTGCTGGCCCACGAGCGTTTCCTCGGGGCCAGCGAGGAGGGTCTCGGCCGCTGGGTTCGCGTGGCTGATACAACCGTCGACGTCCAGAACGAGCGTTCCATCGCCCATCTGCTCGACGATGGTCTCCTGGGCGGCTGGCACCGGGTCGAGTGTCTTGAACGTGTAGAGCCCGGTCGTCATCGCTATCCCGGAGACACCCCAGGCGAAAATCGTGGCGTCTTCGGGTATCTGTAGGAAGTACTGCTGGGTCAGCGCAATGGTCCAGGGAGCCAGCGCCGCGACGAGGACGGCAGCGGCCTGTGTTCGGTACAGGTGTCGCGAGCGGACGAACAACTGAACGAGAACGATTGTCCCGGCGAGTGCCGCAATCAGAATCGTCGCCATGTGGGCGACGAACACCGCTGTGAGGCCGGTCCCGGGCGTCACCACCAGCGACCCCACGGAGCCGCTGGGCGGGAGGTCGAACAGCGATACGCCCGGAAAGACGAACACGGCCATCAGCATCAGTAGATCAAGCGACAGTAGCCCGACGGCCCGGCGCGTCACCGCCCGGTCGAAGTCGGCGTACTGCAACGCGGCGTGCAGCCAGGAGATGGCGACTGCACCCTGCGCGATGGTCGCGACCTGTCGGGCAAGCAACTGGGTCGACAGCGTCGTCGCGGTGATGTCGACGGCGTAGCTGGCAGCACCGACTGACAGAGCGAGGTGAAACACCACCATCGGCGTCCCGCCAGGGTCCTCCCGCTTGCGCCACGCGAGCAGTGAAAACACCGCGGAAAGGCCCGTCAGGACCCACAGGGCCGTCACGAAGCGGCCGTACATCGTTCCAGTAACGATACTCCTATTCCCACTTTATCTTATCGATAGATGGGTATTATTAGTAAAAAATACGCTTGCCTGTAGTCGGTCTCCTCATTACCCGAATCATGCCTTCTAACCCGACTGGGGCCTACTTGCAGTGGTTATTTTAAACTCTCGATGAGCTGAATTACTGTTTGTTGTCATATACCATGGTTAGTAAGACTTTTTACGAACTGCAACACTAGTGTCAAATGGACACGAGGTGATGGCCAATGGCACTGCCAACAACCACACCGAGTTCCTGGATGCGCGGTCTTGACCTCCCGTCCCGCCTACTCGAAACCGGTAGCGACGACTACGAACTGTACGAAGAGGACGACGAGTTCGTCCTCAACGTCGAGCTCCCGGGCTTTGACGTCGAGGACATCGACGTCTCCTGGGACGACGGCATGTTGAACATCGCCGCCGAACGTGAGGACGAACAGCGCGGCGAGCGTCGGACGTACCACCGACGCTTCCGGTTCCCGAAGCGGGTCGACGACGAGGGTATCGCCGCGAACTACACCAACGGTATCCTCAAGGTGCGCCTGCCCGTCGAGGTAGGCGCGACGGCCCGCGGCAAGCAGATCGAGGTCGAAGGCTGACCGTCGGGCCACAGGCGTACCGCCCGAGAACCGAGCTTTTTCGCTTCGTTCAGAACGATGCAACTGACTGTCAGGCCACTCAAGAACAGAGAGCCGGGGAGTGGGATGGCAGTCATCGACCGGCAGCCTCCGGCGGACAGCGAGTTCAGCAGCGGTGACTTCGTTCGCCTGCAGGAACGCAGCAGTGACCAGTCGGCTATCGCGACCGTGTGATCCAGCGACTGTGGTGGCACTGGTCGGTGCTGAGGCGTCGTTGGACGCCCGCGATGCCGACGCCTCGCTCGACCACGGCGTCGAGAGCGAATAGCGTCGGGCTTATGTCCGCGACGGCCCGACTGTAGCCCGTGACAGATACCGCTCCCGAGTCGGTAACCGTCCAGCGGGATATCCCGTTCCACGAGATGGACGGCGTGACGCTGACGCTTGACCTGTACGACTCGCCAGCGGCCAGCGGCCCGAAACCGGTTGCCGTGCTCGTCCGCGGCGGCGCGTTCACGTCCGGCGACAAGGGCGAGTTCGCACGGCACGCGCTCGACCTCGCGGCGGACGGCTTCCTCGTCGTTGAGCCCCAGTACCGCCTCGCGCCGGAGTGGACGTTCCCGGCGGCGTTGGTCGACGTGAAAGCCGCTATCGAGTGGGCCAGAACGGAGGGCGAGAGCTACGGCGCGGACACTGACCACATCGTCGGCGTTGGCCACTCGGCGGGCGCGAATCTCGTCGTCCTGGCAGCGCTGACGGCGGACGAACCTGGTTTCGAACCCGAACTGTACCCCGGCGCGTCCTCGGGACTGTCGGCTGTCGTCGGCTACGCCGGCATCTACGACTTCCACGCACTCGATAACGCCGCTGACGACGAAGCCGACGCGCCCCACCGGGCGTATCTCGGCGGCGGGCCCGACGACGAACCTGCGGCCTACGACCTCGCCTCGCCGGTCGGTCAGGTGAATACCGACGCCCCGCCGACGCTGTTGCTCCACGGGACCAACGACGACGTCGTCCCGCCAGCCCAGTCCGAGCTACTGGCCGACGCGCTCGGGCCGATGACCGATGTCGTCCACGAGACGGTGCCGTCGGATCACGGCTTCCCCTTCCACGGGGCGAACTACGATGACGTGTACGAACGGACCGTCGAGTTCATCCGGCGGGTCGGAGTCGGCGGTCCGGATACTGGTGACAGGGCCGGTGCAGGCGAGAGAACCGGCTTGCCCGGCGGCAACCTGCCGGGACCGGCCGACCGTATCGATGATCTCGGACCGGGGGACACTCGGGGCCCGGATCGCCGCGACGGCCCCGGATTCTGACGGTCAGGTCGAAAAGTTAAGTAGCTCCCAAAAGTGAGATAAGATACCAATGGCCATAGATCCGGAGTTCGAGGAGAACCGCGACGTTGTCGAACAGCACGACGGACACGACGTTTGGGGGCCGGTCGACGAACCCGAGGAACTGGGTATCCACGGGACACACGTCGCCGTCGACTTCGATATCTGCATCGCCGACGGCGCGTGTCTGGAGGATTGCCCTGTCGACGTATTCGAGTGGGTCGACACGCCGGATCATCCGGAGAGCGAAATCAAGGCCGACCCCGCCCACGAGGAGCAGTGCATCGACTGCATGCTCTGTGTCGACGTGTGTCCGGTCGATGCCATCGACGTGGACCCGGGCCGCGCCGGTCGCATCTGAGCTATCGGACCCCCTGTTTCCGCGGGATTACAGCATTCCACACCCTAAATATAAACGCCCCATAGCTGTCAGGCTGTCGTCATACAGCGTGTTACCTGGATTCTACAACCCCTGAGACAGATACGCCTACCTGTCATACAGATTTGTAAACATACATTTATTATAGATTCTTGTGTGAGATAAACTCACGAGGGTCGTGATACCATGCACACAGTCGTTATGACGAAAGGCGTTCCGGACTTCCGCGAGGGACAGGTATCGTTCGACGAGGATGGCCATCTCGAACGCGGGAAGACACCGACGGTGATGAACCCCAACGACAAGCACGCGCTTCGGGCGGCGTTCCAGACGAAAGTCCGCAACGGGGGGCACGTCTCGCTGATGAGCATGGGGCCGCCGGGATACAAAGAGGTCTTACAGGAGGGGATGCGGGACGTGTACGCCGACGACCTCTATCTCCTCTCGGACCGCGAGATGGGGGCCGCAGATACGTGGGCCACTGCGATGACTGTCGCCACTGGCCTCCAGAACCTCGACGACCAGCCGGACTTGGTGTTTGCCGGGTTCAAAACTGCTGACGGCGAGACGGGTCACACCGGCCCACAGACCTGCTGGTGTCTGGGCTGGCCGATGATTACCCACGTCGTCTCGCTCGACATCGACGAGGACGCCGGTACCGTCCGGGCCAAGCGGCTGGTCGATGGCGATATCTCCGAGATCGAGACGGTCGAAGCGCCGATGCCGTGTTTCATCGTCGCTGACCCCGAGTTCGAACCGACCTACCGGAAGGCGAGCCACCGGCTGAACCACAAGGACCTCCGAGAGGAGACCCAGAAGCGGGCCGAAGAGTACGAGGACTATCTCACGGTCTGGGACCACGAGGACCTCAATCTCGACCCGGACTACATCGGTCTCGACGGGTCCCCGACCATTGTCTCCGGTGTCGACCCGATTCCGAAGGCTCCCTCCGAGCGTGAGGCGACGATTATTGAAGCCGACGACAGCGAGGCGCTGGAGCCGATACTGGACGAACTGACGCCGTACGCGGTAGGTGACTGACCATGCCTGACATCGACCCCACGGAACACGAGATCGCCGAGCTAGGCCCGAAAATCAAGGACGTCGACGACGCGGACGAACTGCGGGCGATGCTGGCGCTGGAGGAAGACGGCGAGGATCGAGTCCCGGTCAAGACGCTCATCGAGGACCGCATCGAGAAAGTCGAGGACGAGGGCGACGGCGAGATGGACCCGGAAACCGTCGACCTCGCTGACCTCACGGTTGCCGACGTGGCGAACATGGTTCGAGAGGTCGACGACGGCGACGTGCTCAGAGACCTGCTCGAACGCGAGAAAGCGGGCCAGGACCGCAAGACGGCGAAGTCCCAGATAGAGAGCCGCATCGAGTCCGTCGAGGGGACCGAGGAAACCGAAGGTGAGGAGACGGCGGAAGTCGAGTACGTTCCGCCGGAGGAGAAGTATCCCGAACTCGACCACCCGACCAACGACAAACAGTGGGTCGAAGGGACCGTCGGGGCAGAGTACCGCGACATGTGGGTGTACTGCGAGACCCAGGCCGGCGAACTCGTCGACGTCTCGAAGGAGATGCTCGGGAAGGCCCGGGAACTGATGGACACCTACAACGAGGACTACGATGAGGACGAGCGCGTGGTCGCCGTGCTCATCGGGTCCGACGCGAGCGACCACGTCGAGGACGTCATCGCCTACGGCGCGGATCTCGTCGTCTACCACGAGGACCCCCGTTTGGAACGGTTCCGCCACCAGCCCTACACAGAGATTTTCTGTGACATGGCCCGTGCCGGCGGCGAACTCGCCGCCGAGGGCCGCGAGGACGTCGCGTGGAAGGACTACCACGAGCCGCGCTACACCATCTTCCCGGCGACGAACAACGGCCGGGACCTCTCGGCGCTCGTCCAGGGCGAACTCGACTCCGGGCTGGCCTCCGACTGTTCGGGGCTGTACATCGAGAGCGCGATGATCTCCAACCCCGCGAAAGTCGGCACCGCCGGTGACAAGAAGGAGTTCGAACGGGTGTTGCACATGAAGCGCCCGGACTTCTCCGGGTTCGAGTACTCGACGATTCTCTGTATCGACAAGCCCAACCGGGACTTCCACCCGCAAGGGGCGTCGGTGATTCCGGGGAGCTTCGAGATGCCTGACCCAGATTACGAGCGCGACGGTGAGGTCGTCGACTACGAGATGGACCTCGACGAGGAGTGGTTCACAGTCGAGGTCGAGGAGTACGACCGCCTCTCCGGCGGCGTCGACCTCACCGGCAACGACGTCGTCGTCGCCGTCGGCCGGGGCATCGGCGACGACCCGACACAGGGCATCGAGCAGGCGCTGGACCTCGTCGACGCCTTCGACGAGGCTGACCTGGGGCTGTCCCGTGGCGTCATCACCTCGTCGTACTCCTTCGACGGCCACGTCGAGCAGTACGTTACGGAAGAGCGCCAGATCGGCGAATCCGGACAGGAAGTCGAACCCGACGTGTACATCGCGGCGGGCATCTCCGGCGCGATCCAGCACAAGGTGGGCTGTGACGAGTCCGATACAATCATCGCCGTCAACACCGATCCGGATGCCGACATCCGGGACTTCTCGGACTACCTCATCGAGGGCGACCTGTTCGAGGTGCTCCCGCGGTTGACCGAGGCCGTCGAAGCCGGTGAACTCGGTGCGATGATGGAGGCCAGCGATGACTGACGCCTACGAGGAGTACGAGGCGGTCGTCGTCGGTTGCGGACCGGGCGGAGCGGCCGCGGCGGCGACCCTCGCACGGAACGGCGTGGAGACGCTGGTGCTCGAACGCGGCGTCGACGCCGGCTCGAAGAACGTCTCGGGCGGGCTCATCTACGCGGAGGAGTCGGCCCCTTACACCATCGACGGGCTGTTTCCCGACTTCCGCGAGGAAGCGACGGAGCGGCCGGTGACGGAGAACCTCATCCACAATATCGCCGGCGACAGGGTGAAGTCCTTCGACATCGGCGACCTGCACCACCACGACACGGCGTGGGCCGACGCCGTGCTCCGCCGGAAGATGGACTCGTGGCTCGCCCAGCAGGTCCACGAGCGCACCCGCGAGACCGGCGGCGGCCTGCTGACCGAGGTCCACGTCACCGGCCTGCTCCGCGAGCGGGGCGAAATCGTCGGCGTGACGACCGAGGAACTAGACCCAATCAAAGCCGACCTCGTGGTGGCGGCTGACGGCGTCAACTCCGAACTCGCCCGCGACGCCGGGCTGATGGACTGGGAAGAGCCCGAGGAGTGGTTCCAGGGCGTGAAGGCAGTCGTCGACATGGAGCCCGAGGTCATCAACGACCGGTTCGACGTGGCTCCCGACGACGGCGCGGCCCACCTGTTCTCGGGCGACCTGTTCGACGGCGTCCGCGGCGGCGGCTTCCTCTACACCAACGAGTCCTCGCTCTCCATCGGCACTGTCTTTCACCTCGACTCGATCGCCGAGGAGCGGGCCGAGCCCCACGAACTGCTCGACAGCCTGCTCACGCATCCGCTCATGGCCCAGTGGCTCGGCGACGAGTACGACGAGCGCGAGTACAGTGCGAAACTGGTTCCGGACTCGAAGAAGGCGGCCCATCCCTCCCCGCACAAGGACCGCCTCGTGCTGGTCGGCGACGCCGCCGGTCAGATGCAGGCTCAGGGCCCCATCATCAAGGGGATGAACCACGCGGTCACCGCCGGAGCGCTGGCCGCCGAGGCGTTCGCCGACGCGAGGGCACGCGGGGACACGTCTCAGGCCGGCAAACTGTACGAAAAGAAACTCCACGACGAGGGCGTGATGGACAAGCTCCGGCCAACCGGATACAAGGTGTTCGGACAGCTCGGCGAACTCGGCCCCGTCGACGACCTCTCGAACGCTATCGCCGAGTCCGCCGTCGGCCGGTTCGGGGTCCGCGCGGCAGGCGGACTGCTCGAACGGGCCTACTCGTCGCCGCGCATGGTGTCGATGATCCCCGACACCAAACTGCCCTACGTGACGCTGCCAACGGTCATCGCGGAGGAACTGGGCGAGCCCGTGACCGACGAGAACACCGTCTCGCCGCCGGACCTGGCCGACCGTATCGGCGACCTGACCTACGACGTGGGCGACCCGCACATCGAACTGGTCGACAAGTCTTTCGAGGCGTCCGGCACTGCTGTCACGGCCTGCCCGGTCAGCGCCGAGGACTTCGGCGGCGGCTGTTACCGCGACGAGATGGTCCAGACCAACGGGACCAAGGAACACCTCGTGAGCCTCGATACCCAGCCCTGCGTCGAGTGTGGCACCTGTGCCATCGTCGCCGATACCGAGTGGGAACACCCCGCCGGCGGCAAGGGCGTCGAGTTCAAGCAGGGGTGACCTGTTCGGTGATGAGCGGCCAGTACGACGACCGGATTCGGGCGCTCTCCCGCCGGGCCGAGCAGGTCCACGAGTCGCTGGACCCCGACCCGCCGGACGAGGAGCGAGCGATGGAACTGTTGCGTGAGGGGTTCGGTCCAACGGTGGCTCTGTACTGCGAGGCCCGGACCGGCGGGTCGTGGGTCCGCTTCTCCGAAGCGGAGTTCGAGCGGCTGGAACGGACGATGAACGACTGGCTGGACTGCTACGCCGCCTGCTACGGCGTGGAGTTAGCCGGCACCTACAGCGTCAGAGCGGCCGCAGAACTGCTCGTCGACACGCATAACGCCCGTGACGTGGCAGTCCTTCTGACCGGCGTTCCGGAGCAGTAGCGACCGTTTACTGAGAAGTACATGGTTTTTGATAAAGGATTAAGTACTGTCTCGTGGTAGCAGATACCATGGAGTTAACAGAGCCACTGCAGTTCGACCACGAGGACCGACGGGACATCTACGAGTACATCGAATCGCACGGGTCAGTTGAGCCACGAGCCGCACGGACGTCGCTGCAGATGGACCCGCGCCCGTTCGGCCATCACGTCGCGATACTCAAACGGGACGGCGTGCTGGCAGAAATCGACGGGGAACTCCGCATCGCGTACAACGACACCGTCGAGGAGGAGTTCGAGGCCGACGACATCGAGTTCACCATTCGGCAGGCCCGTCAGGAGGACCTGACCGGCCTTGTCGGGGCCATCCGAGCCGCTATCGGCGGCGGCGAGTACGTCGACGCGGAGACCGTCGCCGACGTGGTGGACAGCGAGGGCGTGCTGCTCCGGCACAACGAACTGGAGTCGCGCATCTTCTTCGTCGCCTGCATCGACGACGACGTTGTCGGGTGGGTCCACCTCAAACACCCTGAAGTGGAGAAACTCAGCCACACCGCAGAGCTAACGCTGGGCGTGCTTGACCGCTATCGGGGTCACGGCATCGGCTCCCAGCTGCTCGCCCGGGGCACCGAGTGGGCGGCGTCGAACGGCTACGAGAAGCTGTACAACTCTGTCCCATCGACGAACGAAGACGCGATCGAGTTCCTCGAAGGCCACGGCTGGGACACCGAAGCCGTCCGTGAAGACCACTACAAGTTCGGCGACGAGTACGCCGACGAGGTGATGATGGAGATCGACCTGTAGCGCGCTACGTCCGCCCCAGCGCCCGAATCGTCGTTCGAGCAAGCTCCCCGTCGACCTGCTGTGGCACAGTTAGCAGAAGCCGGTCGATGACAGCCCTGTCCGCAATTCTATCCCGTTTCTCCTGTGCCTGTTCCGGCGTCCCGGCGATGCCGAGGTCAGCCGTCATCTCGTCAGTGACGAGCTCCGTCGCCTCCCCGCGGTCACCCGCCTGCCAGGCGTCGGCGATGCGCTCCGCCCGGTCCGGATACGTCTCCGCGACAGCCCGGCGATACCCCTCGCCGCTGCCGACGTAGTAGGCGATGTGCTGACGGAGTTCCTCGGTCGCCCGCTCGGAATCCTCGTGGACCACCGCCGGCACGTACGGTGCGACGGTAATCTCGCTCGGGTCGCGGTCGGCATCGCGTGCCGTCTCCACGATGTAGTCGAACGCCGACTCCAGTTCGGAGAACGGCACCATGTGCGGCAGCCAGCCGTCGGCGAGTCTGGCGACGACTCGCCTGTTCGCCGGCCCGAGCGCGGCGTGGTACACCGGCACGTCGCGGTCTAGCGGCGGAACCCCCCTCACCGACGCAACCTCGCCGTCGTAGGTCACCCGCTCGTCGCTCGTCATGAGCTGTTTGACGATGTCGATGGTTTCGTGGGCGCGACGGACCGGTCGCTCGAACTCCATGCTGTGCATGTTCTCGATGGACCGGGCTGTACTCGTTCCTAGGCCCAGCACTGCCCGTCCGTCCGAGACCCTGTCGAGGGTCGTCGCTGTCATCGCCAGCACGGCCGGCGACCGCGAAAAGACGTTGAGTATCGCGCTGCCGATTTCGATGTCCTCTGTCCGTGTCGCAATGTCTGTGAGTTCGACGACGGAGCTGGCACCCCACAGTTCGTTCAGCCAGACCGAGTCGTAGCCCCAGTTTTCGGCCTCGACAGCCAGGTCGATTGTGCTGTGGTCCTCGACGCGTGGCACGACGACTCCCAGATGCATGGTGTAACCGACCGCTGGAACCCTAATAAAGAATCGTGTTGATAACTCGAAGCTGTTCTTCTCTACTCCGGCAGGCTCACTCCTGGCCGATCATGCGCTCCTGTTCCTGCCAGTACTCCTCGCGGAGTTCGTACTTCTGGATTTTCCCAGTCGCCGTTTCAGGAAGCGAGTCCCGGAAGTCGATGCCTGCGGGGACCTTGTAGCTCGCGACGCGTTCCCTGAGAAATTCGAGAATATCCTGTTCGGTCACGTCGCTGTCGGCCGTCGGAACGACAATTGCCATCGGCGTCTCGCCCCAGTCTTCGCTCGGAGCCGGAATGACTGCGGCTTTCAGGACATCGGGGTGATCGTACAGTTCGTCTTCCAGTTCGATAGAGGAGATGTTCTCGCCGCCGGAGATGATGATGTCCTTCCGGCGGTCCATAATCTGTATCATCCCGTCCTCGTCCCACGTCGCGAGGTCGCCAGTGTGGAAGTACCCCTCGACGCGGTCGTTGAACGCCTCCTCGGTGATTTCGGGCTTGTTGAGATAGCGGTCCATCACCTGGTTGCCCTGCACCACGACCTCGCCGATGGTCGTCCCGTCGCGTGGCACATCGTCGCCGTCTTCGTCGACGATTCTGATGTCGGTACACAGCGTCTCCGACCCCTGCTTGACCTTGATCTCCCGGCCCCGTTCGGCGATGCGCCGCGGGGAGTTGCTGGTCGTGATAATCGGGGCCGTCTCGGTCAGGCCGTAGATGTGGATGATGCGCCAGCCGAACTCGTCTTCGACGCGCTCGATGGTCGCCGTCGCTGGGGCGCTGCCGGCTGTCGCGATTCGCACGTCGCGGTCACCCTGTGTCACGATGTCGCCGTCGTTAGCCCGGTAGTGCTGGATGAGTTTGTTCAGCACCGTCGGCGCGCCGCACATGAACGACACGTCGTACTCGCGGACCCGGCGGAAGGTGTCCGCGGCGTCGAAGGTCCGCTGACAGACGTGGGTGCCGCCGGTCCCGGTGATGGCGTAGGTGTGGCCCCAGCCGTTGCAGTGGAACATCGGGAGCGTCCAGAGGTACGTGTCGTCGTCGCGTATCTCCATGTGCTGGTTGAGCACCAGCGCGTGCCAGCTCTCTGTCCGATGGGTTCTGACCACGCCTTTCGGGTCCCCCGTCGTGCCGGACGTGTAGTTGATGCTGGCGTCGTCGTCCTCGGCCATCTCCGGTCGGTCCGGTTCGGCTGTCGGCTGCCCATCGAGGATACCGCTGTACGCCTCCCACTCCCCGTCGATACGGTCCGGCTTGTAGCCGATGAACGTCTCCGCAGGGATGTCGTCCCGTACCGGCTGGACTTTCTCGGCGAAGTCGTAGTCGGCGATTACCGTTGTGGCTTCGCAATCGTTCAGAATATACTCGATTTTCGCGGGGTCGAGCCGGTAGTTCAGCGGGACGAACACCGCGCCGAGTTTGTTTGCCGCGTACAGCGTCTCGATGAAGTAGTGCGTGTTCGGCGCGAGGACGGCCACGCGACTTCCTTTCGAGACACCCTGGTCCGACAGCGCGTGTGCCAACTGGTTGACCCGCTCGTTTACTTCCGCGTACGTGTACTCGGTGCCGTCGTGGGCCACGATACCGGTCACGTCGTCGTAGATGTCCGCTGCACGGTCGATGAAGTCGGTGGTGAGCATCTCGCGTTTCATGATAACACGCCTCACTTGTCGTATTCAATCCCAATTATTATTATTATATTTTCTTCGTGAACGGTTGACAGCCGCCCGAATCGATACCTTCGTGTGAACTAATATGCCTCTCTGGAGAACAACGGCCTACGGCCACTCGTCCTCGTGGCCGTCCATCGGCGCGGGGACGACGCCGTCCTTCTGCGCCCAGACGCGGGCGTGGTCCGGACACACTTCGCGGTTCGCGTCCCAGGGGATGTGGAGTTCGACCGCGGCCTCGTTCTCGCAGTCGTCCTCGGCACACCGAGTCATAGGAGCGCGACGGCGACCATGGTGACCAGTATCGACGCGGTTAGCAGGGCCTGGACGACGCCGGAGGCCAGCATTCCGGCGGTCGTCACGAGCGCGGCCTTCGCGCTCCCGCGAGCGTCCTCCTGCCGGTAGAACTCGACGACGAACACCGTGCCGGCGACCCCCAGCAGGATGCCGAGCGGGCCGGTGACGAAAAAGAGGACGAGCGCCACGAGGCCGGCCAGCACCGCCGTCCAGTTCGACGCCCCGCCGACGCGTGCGGCGACGGCACCGCCCGCTATGTCGACGGCCCACGTCAGCAGGCCGACCAGCGTCAACAGGACGAGCAGGACCGTCCCGGGTTCGGTCATCCCGCTTGCGACCCAGTAGAGATAGACGCCGGCGAGCGAGACGAGCGCGCCGGGGACCTGGGGCGTGAGACTACCGACGACGCCGCCGACCAGGAGCACAAACGCGAGTACAAACAGCAGCGTTTCGAGGCCGAGCAGGCTCATTGGTGTCTATCGAGTTCCTCCTGTACCCAACCGTCGCCGTACAGACGCGTCAGTCTTTCGACTATTCCGCCCAGCGTTCGCATACACTCCCGCTCAGAGACGAACGCCAGCTCCTCGGCGACAGCCGACCATGGATGTGCCTGCAAGACCTTTCGGACAAGCAAGCGTTCCTCCCGCGGTGAGAGCGCGGTCGCGTCGGCCGGGTCCGACAGGTGTCGACGGGTGAGTTGACGGAACGGCTTCGGGTTCGTGTCGAGGACCGACGCGCCGCCGGGGACGCCGGCAACCAGCCGCCATTCCCACTCGGAGAGGGAGAGGGACGGCTCGCTGTCAGTCGCTCGTAGCACTGCCCGAACTACGTCAGGGTCACAGTCGTCGAGCGGGTCCGACAGTACCGCAGTGATTCGGTCCTGAAACCACCCCCCGTGACGCACCGCAAGCGCCGCCCCGTCGTCGGAGCAGTGGTCCAGCATCACGACGGAGTACTCGCCGCTGGTCGCGTTCCGCGAGGTGGCGAGGTGCACGGTACTGTAACCGTTATCCGCCCAAAAATGGACGAGCTCCGGCGTCGCGCCGTAGCCGACTCCAAGCCAGTCCACTCGGTCGGCGAACTCCGTCTTGATTTCCGAGAGGAGTTCGGAGCCGAGCCCGCGGGACCGGACCGCGGCATGGGTCGCGATGCGGAGGACCCGCTGGCCGACCGGAATCCCGGCGGCTTCGTCCCGGAGTTGCGTCGACAGCACGTCCGGGAGCATGTTCCCGCGGACCCGGCCGCCCTCGTACATCGTGGCTCGCGTGTCTGCCGAGAGCCCGCCCTCCTGTGCCAGCAACGCCACCGCGACGATGTGATCCTCGTGTGTCAGCGCCCGAACGGTGAGATTGGGCGCGTCGAGCAGCCGGGCCAGGTCCGAGGGTTCCGTCCGATAATGCGCCAGCACGAGCAGGCCGAAGACCTCCCGAAGCAGGTGCTCGTCGGCGAGCAGGTCAGCCGTCGAGAGCCGGCGGTACTCGACGGTCTCCGGCGTCGCATCCGCGATGAGCTGGTCGACCGGCGGGCGCGCGTCCAGCAACAGCGCCCGGAACGCCCACACCTCCACAGGGTCGGCGTCGCTGTATCGAATCGGCGTCGTCATCGACACGTCGGTGACGGCGAGGTCGCTTTCGGCAAGTCGGTCACGGAACCGGACGGAGAAGCCCCGGCCTGCCCCCTCGTATCCGTGGACGGTGGTCGTGAAGGCGACCGCTGGAGCGTCGAGGAACTGTTCGAGTCGCCGGACCGGCAGGGCTGCGGCCTCGTCGACGATGACTACGTCGGGGTCCGCCGGAAGCAGTGCCGCCTCGTCCGGCGGTGCGTACCACACACAGCCCGCCCCCGAAACGTCGAGCCGCTGGGGGTCCGACGGCCGGTCGCGCGTGAAATCAACGCCAAGCGTCTCCAGTAGATGTGCCGCCCGGGTGAACACCTCGCCGGCGCTCCGGTACTGCGGCGCGGTCACCAGCACGTCATCGCCCTCCACGGCGAGATTGCCGGCGGCCAGTCCGGCGGCGCTGGATTTCCCCCGGCCGCGGTCGGCCTCGACCACGACTGCCTCGCCCTCGTTCCGCAGCGTCTCGAACGCCTGGACTGCGTCCCGCTGGTCGTCGGTGAGACACTGGGCGTAGGTCTCGAAGCGGAACCACGAATCAGCGGGCGGAGTCGGTGCAGGAACCGGGCGGCTCGGTGGCGGGTCCGTCAGGCCGTTCTGCTCTATTGTGTCTGTGTTAGCGTCCACGATGGCGATGCCCCGGTGCGCTCGCAGCGTTTCGACGAACCGCTGGCGGAAGTGGCCGGTCACGTCCTCGACCCTGAACGGCGGGACCGCGAGGGAGGCATCGAATCCGTCCCGCTCCTCGGGCCATCGGTCCAGTGGCGGCGCGAGAATAACGTAGAGGCCGCCGCCGTCGACTGCACCGACGGTCCGCCCGACCGCGTCCGGCCGCAGTTCCTCGTGGGCGTCCAGCACGACGGCCGTCCGGGTCCGCCCGAGGAGTTCCTCGGCGCGGGACTGCTCGTGGTGTTCACAGTCGAGGAACGACTCCGGCCCGACGACGGTCGTCTCCGCGCTGGGGACGTCAGCCGCGTCCAGCGCTGCCGCCGCTCGCTCCCGCGTTCGGTTGGGATCGCCCGCCAGAACGAGCAGTCGCCGCTCGTTTGTACGGCGGGCTTCCGCTCGGAGCGACCGCGCGATGTCCATACCGGTGGTGGCGGACGCGCCAGTATGGACCTGACGGTCACGGCGCTATCGAGGTACGCTTTTACCGGATCGGACACAGTCGCCGGCATGGCACCCCTCCAGACCCCGCTCTGCTCTGCGATAGGTATCGACCACCCAGTCGTACAGGCACCGGTCGGGAGCGTCTCCACACCGGCACTGGCTGCGGCAGTCGCGGACGCGGGCGGCCTCGGGATGCTGGCGATGTCGTGGCGCGACGCCGACGCGATCCGTGATGCGTACACGGCGGCCGCGAGCGCGACCGACGGCGTGGTCGGCGTCAACGTCGTCCTCGACGAGTCGACGGGCGTGCTCTCGCCGTCGGCATGTCTCGATGCGTGTCTGGACGCGGGCGCGTCGGTCGTCTCCTTCTCCTTTGGCGATGCCAGGCCGTACATCGACCGGGTCCACGAGGCTGGTGGGACGGTAATGGTCACGGTCGCGAGCGCGGCCGAGGCCAGGGCGGCCGTCGACGCCGGAGCCGATGTCGTGGTCGCACAGGGTCGGGAAGCCGGCGGCCACGTTCAGAGCGACGTGACGACTTTCGCCCTGCTCCCGCGGGTGGCCGACGCGGTTTCCGTCCCGGTGGTCGCGGCCGGCGGTCTCGGCGACGGTCGCGGCCTCGCGGCGGCGCTGACACTTGGGGCTGACGGCGGCTGGTTCGGCACTCGGTTCGTGGCGACCACAGAATCGGGGGCACACGAGACCTACCGGGAACGCATCGTCGACGCGCCCGAGACGGCGACGCGGTTCACCGAACTGTTCGACCGGGGCTGGCCGGACCAGCCACACCGGGTACTCGAAACTGATGAGGTCAGGCAGCAGGCCGGTGCCGATTCAGGTGGGGAAAGCGACGGTAACGATTCCGAACAAGTCGCACAGATGCCCGACGGCGAGCCGATCAGTCGGCTTGCTGATATGCCCCCGCTTGCGGGCATGACCGGCGACGTCGAAGCCCTGCCCCACTACGCCGGTCAGAGCGCCGGCCTCGCACAGAACGTTCGGCCCGCCGGTGAGGTGGTTGCCCGTCTTGTCTCCGACGCGAGGGCTGCGCTGGCCGATGCGTCGGCGGCCGTAAAGTAGGCAGACCCACCGACAGCACCCGTGTGCCGGCCTGGCACGCGATTTCGGCTTCGAAAGCGCTTTTAGGGCCGGTGGCACAGAATGGGGTACAGCCTGCGCCGAGTTGATGATGCTCCCAGCCTTTTCAGGATACACACCATCACGGTGTGACGGGCCCCGCGGCCCGGACACGGCGGGGGAGCCTGAGCTCGCGCGCAGGAGGTGAACATACAAATGCCAGTATACGTAGATTTCGACGTTCCCGCGGACCTCGAAGACGACGCCCTCGAGGCGCTCGAGGTCGCCCGGGACACAGGCGCTGTAAAGAAGGGTACAAACGAAACGACCAAGTCCATCGAGCGCGGCTCCGCCGAGCTCGTCTTCGTCGCCGAAGACGTCCAGCCCGAGGAGATCGTCATGCACATTCCGGAACTCGCCGACGAGAAGGGTGTCCCCTTCATCTTCGTCGAGCAGCAGGACGACCTCGGACACGCCGCCGGGCTCGAAGTCGGCTCGGCCGCCGCAGCCGTCACCGACGCCGGTGAGGCTGACGCCGATGTCGAGGACATCGCCGACAAGGTCGAGGAGCTTCGGTGAGGTGACCTCGGATGAGCGCTGAGGAATCCGAAAGCAGCGGTTCCACGCCCGCCGAGGTTATCGAAGTCGTGGGCCGGACGGGGATGCACGGCGAGGCCATGCAGGTCAAGTGCCGCATCCGCGAAGGCGAGAACCAGGGGCGCATCATCACGCGCAACGTTCTCGGTCCGGTCCGCGAAGGTGACGTGCTCCAGCTCCGCGAGACGGCTCGCGAGGCCGACACCATCGGAGGGCAGTAACCATGCCCCGGACACGCGAATGTGACTACTGCGGCACAGACATCGAACCCGGCACGGGCACGATGTTCGTCCACAAGGACGGCGCGACCACGCACTTCTGTTCCTCGAAGTGCGAGAACAACGCCGATCTGGGCCGCGAGGCCCGCAACCTCGAATGGACCGACACCGCCCGCGGCGAAGCCGGTGCGGTCGAGACAGAGGTTGAAGACGAAGCTGAGGAGGCGGAAGCAGAGCCGGCAGCTGACGCCGAGGAAGCTGACGCAGACGACGAGGAAGCGGCTGCGGACGAAGCTGACGCCGACGACGCTGACGAGACCGACGCGGACGAAGACGTCGAGGACGAAGAAGCCGAGGAGGCTGAAGCGTAATGTCCGAGCACGAGCGCACGTTCGTGATGGTCAAGCCCGACGGCGTCCAGCGCGGCCTCATCGGGGACATCGTCTCCCGTTTCGAGGACCGCGGCCTGAAGATGGTCGGCGGCAAGTTCATGCAGATCGACCAGGAGCTCGCTGAGGAGCACTACGGCGAGCACGAGGACAAGCCGTTCTTCGACGGGCTCGTCGACTTCATCACCTCCGGTCCCGTGTTCGCGATGGTCTGGGAAGGTCAGGACGCGACCCGGCAGGTCCGCACCATGATGGGCGAGACTGACCCGGCCGAGTCGGCTCCTGGCACCATCCGCGGCGACTACGGCCTCGACCTCGGTCGGAACGTCATCCACGGCTCCGACCACGAGGACGAGGGCGCAAACGAGCGCGAAATCGAGCTGTTCTTCGACGAGGACGAACTCGTCGACTGGGACCAGATCGACGCGCCCTGGCTGTACGAGTAACGACAGATCGGCTGTCGCGTTTTTTCGAGCACAACCACCTTGAGGGCGGCGTCCGTACCGCTCAGTATGAGCCTGACGCTCTACCAGCTCGACGGCTGTCCGTACTGCGAGAAGGTCGCCGACCGACTGGACGAACTCGACATCGACTACGACAGCGTCTGGGTCGAGGCGCTGCACTCAGAACGTGACGAAGTGAAGCGGGTCTCCGGCCAGCGGGGCGTCCCGGTGCTGGTCGACGACGACCGCGGGGTCACGATGGCCGAGTCCGAGCGCATCCTCGAATTTATCGAGACGACCTACGCGCCCGAAGCCCAGTCGGTGTAGAGGTAGCGGGCGGCCGCGCCGAGGCTCGCAAATATCAGTGGGAGGAAGAACATCAGAATCAGGAGCCACAGCACCGCTGGCGCGGCCTGTCCCTCGCCCCCGCCGTCGAACATAACTGTCCGGACGAATACGAAGCTCCCGATAAACCCAGTGACGACGTAGCCAAAGCCGATGCCGGTCCCGACGAGCGCCGCCTCTTCGAGCAGGCTGTCCGACCGGGAATCGCCGCGGTAGCGTTCGAACAGTGCGCCGACGGTGAGCAGCGAGACGATTGGTATCAGGAAATAGACGATAGGGGGGATGCTTGCGTTCTCAACACCGTACAGGACGTTCCGCGCGGCCGAGCCGTACACCTCGGCACCTGTCGCAGTCACCAGTGTCGGCACATGATGGGCGTTGTACAGCACGAACCCGTACTGGATCAGCCGGTCCGACAGCTCCTGCAGGCCGACCTCCGGCGGGCCGACGAGAAACAGCAGCGTGACGAGCAGATACTCGACAGCCAGCGTCCCGGCGGCGACGCCGGCAGCCCGGAGCCACGGAAACGTTCGGAGGCTCTCAGCTAGCAGGTGACTCTCCGGCTGTGGCTGCTCGGCAGCGGCGGTCGGTGGCTCGTCCACCAGCGACTCGTCGACCGGCGCCCCGGCCCCCTCGTTGTCCGCCTCGTCGGTCCCGTGTTCAGTCACGTCTAGCCGTATCAACTTCAATGACGGAAAAAAGGGTTCCGGTGGTCGCTACTCCGACTCGAAGTCGAGCGCCGCGCCGTTGATGCAGTATCGCTTCCCGCTCGGCTCCGGTCCGTCGTCGAATACGTGGCCTAGATGACCGCCACACTCGGCACAGACGACTTCCGTTCGCTCCATCCCGTGGCTGTTGTCCGCCTGTGTCTCGACGTTGCCTTCCTGATACACGTCCCAGAAGCTCGGCCAGCCAGTCTCCGATTCGAACTTCCTGTCGCTATCGAACAGTTCTGTCCCACAGCCGGCACAGGTGAACACGCCCTCGTCTTCTACGTCGATGAGGTCGCTGCTGAACCGCGGCTCTGTTCCGGACTCGCGGAGGATTCGGTACTCCTCGTCGGAGAGAATTTCGCGCCACTCTTCGTCGTTGTCCGGGAGTTCTCCTTCGGATTCACTCATGCGCCACCGTATGCACCCCAGCGGTAAAAACGTGAAGCCAGGGGTGGGATTTGAACCCACGAACTCTCGATTACAAGTCGAGTGCTTGGACCACCCAAGCTCCCCTGGCGCGGTTGCATACCTGCGTTGTGTGGGGACCGTTTAGAGAGTATCGTTTTCGGTCGGCTTTTCGAGCTCGATCCGGTGTGGTGCGTAGCCGTGTGCTCGGTAGAACTGTCGGGCGGATTCGTTGTCCGCCATCGCCTCCAGCGCGAGGATCTCCGCACCGTCTTCGCGAAGTAGCTCCTCCGCCGTATCGAGCAGTTCGCTACCGACTCCCTGACTCCTGTGGACCGGTTCCACGAAGATGTTCTCGATGATGCCCCGCGTCTCGTCTTGTTCGTACCGGCCGCTGTCGATGGTCACCATGACGAACCCGACGATCTGCCGGTCTATACGGGCGATACGGACGTTCTCGGCGACAACGCGCTGTACGACAGTCTCCCGGACCGCGGTCCGGTTCCGGTCCCCGAACAGATGTGACCCGTGGGTACGTTGGCTCTCCGCCAGTCGGACCCACAGGTCGACGATGGTGTCCACGTCGTCCATCGAGGCGGTGGCGATTTCCACGGTGGTACTCCGTGTCGTACGGTCAAAACAGTTCGGCTACGCCGCCGTATCCGTCCGCTGTGAGAGGCGGGGCCGGCTGGCGTGGGTCAGACGTCACGACAGTCCGCACAGAGGAGTTGCCCGTTGAACGACGCCAGGTCCCGTGTAAACGTGCTACAGGCGGAACAGATGCCCTGATTATCGAACGAATCCTCGACGGCGGACTGCATCCCGTCGGTGGTGGCTTCCTGCCCAGTTGTCGCAACCGGCGAGGGCTGTTCGACGACGTCTGTCGACTCGCTCTCTAATCGTGCAGTCGAGAGGATATCGTGCTCAGTCAGCGTCCCGAGCGGCTCTCCGTCAGCCGTTACTAGGAGGAACTCGGCGGACCGTGTCGCCATTCGGTCCCGGGCCGCCGGGAGTCCAGCATCGGGGCCAATTGTCGGAATGGATTCACGCATCACGTCGCCGACGGTGGCAGTCTCCGGGTCACCGCCGTCGACGATGTATGCCAGTACGTCTCTGTCCGTCGCGACACCGACTGGTTCGTTCCCCCGTAACACGAGAATCGGATGCTGGTCCTCTCGGATCAGCAACTCCGTCGTTTCAAGGAGGTCGTCGGACTCGCTTGCACCGACGTACTCTCTGTTCATAACCTCCCGCACAGTGACCTCACCGTTCATGTGTCTAAGTACCACACGACCGGTCTAAAAGATACCTCCACTACGTTTATATCGCGTGGTTCACAACTTACTCGGTTGTCTCGGTTTCGATGGTAACGGCCTCGCCAGTCGCCCGACAGGTCTCTAACGCGTGCTTGGCGTCCATCCCGGCCGTAGCTGCCGTCCGCCCGCGTCCGACACCGACTTTCAACTCTACGTCGACCGCGTCACGGACGTGGTTGATTGCGTCGTGGTAGTCCGCCTCGTCCAGGTCCGGACAGACCGCGATGACGTTGTCGCCGCCGACGAAAAACGACAACGAGTCGTGGGCTTCGCGCATATACTTCATGAGCGCCGCGTACCCCTGCTCGATCTGGATGAACGTGTCGAACTCGTTGAGCTGGTCGGTGTACTTCTCGGTGGCGTCGTCGACATCGAAATGCGCGAGTTGCACGTCTGTGGGCTTCCGGAACTCCTCGTCGATCGTCTGACCGCGTAGCACTTCTCGCCGGCCCTTGTCCTGTGCGCTACCGGCCTCCTGTAGCTGCTCTGTTGCCGTTCCCAGCGCCGAGACGGGTGTCGTTCCCGTCGCGACCGAGAGGCTCATCGTCACCGGGTAGCGATTGCCGACGGACTCCTGAATGAGTGCGTGTGCCGCCTCGTCCAGTCCGTTCGTCACGGCGATCATGTTGTCGAACCGCGAGAAGAAGATGTAGCCGTCGCGGTTCCCGAACAACTGTGCGAGGTCAGCGTACAACCGGGACTGGAGCGTCTGCAGGTCGACTTCACGGCGGGGCTCAGGCGTCACAGTCCACGGCCCGTAGTTATCAATCTGTATATGGGTGATTTGGGTGTTGGTCACTGTCCATCGTTCGTTTAGAAGCAACGGGTATTGCTCTGTCGAAATTAACCGGCAGAGTGGACTGAAGGCCGGTCCGGCCGGTGTCGGACTCCGGACATGCGAGCCGATTCAACGGGGGTCAGTCGGCACCGCGTCGGGGCGCTGTATCTCGACGGTCCCGACCATCGAATCGTATGTTACGATATCTGTTGCCGTCAGTTTCGGGAGGTGTTCGGTGAACAGTTCCTCGGTGAGTTCGTCCCTGTCAGTGTCAGGGACTGCCGCTGGCTCGATGTCACGCTGGGCCGCCAGAACCGCCGCCGCGAGGTCTGCTACGACAACCGGTTCACCGCGGTCTGCCAGTATCGAGAGCGCACGACGGCGAGTGTCGTCCGACAACAGATCGGCAACAACCTCCTCGGGGAGTCCCTGCTCGGTGCGGTCGCCGCTTGAAGATGTCGTCGCCATACGCGACGCTACATCGGCCTCCCACAAGTATGTGTCGTGCCCACACACTTCGCAGTCAGGCCTGTTCGAGTCTGTACGGCCACCAGTCCGCTTCGCGCAGCGCGCGCCCGAGAGATTTGTGGAAGTCCGGGAAGTCTTCGAACTCCTCCTGATCGACGTATTCGAAGATGTCCGCCACGCTGACGACCGTCTCGTAGTCGATCCGAACCGGGTGGTCCCCGTACTGTTCGACGTATTCCTCGGCAGTCAGTGGGAAGTCCTCGTCCTCGTCGACTTTCTTCGCCAGCACAGCGTGGCCGTACTTGCGCCGGCCCTCGCTTCCTTCCTCACCGTCCGGATCGTGTGGCCAATCCATACGCGGTTCTCTGGACACTGGCACAAAAAGGGTTTCTCTCCCCGCCTACAGTTCGAAGCCGCTGTCGTTCCGGCTGCCACCCCGTCGGAGGAGCACGATGACGACGCCGAACAGGAGCAACGCACCGAGAAGTCCGCCGATGACCAGCACTGTACTGAGGCCCATGACCGTCGCCGGGAGCGGCCCGAGTCCGCCGTCACCGTCACCCGCGGGTTCGGTCTGGACTGCTGGCTCCGTTCCCGTCGGCTCTGTCTTCGGCTCGGCACCGCCGTTCTCGTCGGTCTGGAGCTGGCTCTCGGTTACTTTGATTTCACCGGCGTTGGCGTCGTTGAAGCTGATCTGGAACGTCCCCGGCGTCGTCACGACCGTCGACAGCGTCACGGTCTGTTCGGTGTCTGCCGGCACAGTCACTGAGGTCTGGTTGACGACCTCGTCGTCTACCCGCATCTGCGCGTCGTACGTGCCTGGGGCACTGCCGGCGTTTTCGACAGTCCCTCTGACGCTGACCCGATATCCGTCTGTCGCCTGTTCGCTGACGACTGACGTTCGTGTGACGGAGAACGACGGCTCAATTTTCCCGATGGCGTAGGCCGTCGTCCCTGCGGTATCCGCCTCGTAAACGATACGGTCGGGCTGCTCCGTGGCGACGGTCGTTTCGGCGGCTTTCCAGGATCCGTTGATGCGATGATACACGCGGACATCCTGTGGTGCTATTCCGGCTGACTGGAGTGTTGAGCGGTCCAGCGCGAACTGCATCGACGACGGCTCGACGCCGTCCGACGACCCGACAGTCACCACACCGAACACCGATGCGTCGTCACCGGACGGTACCGCAAGGTCTGCCGCGCTGGGATCAGTGTACTCGGTCACGTCCTGCGTGAATGCCTGCCGTGATGCGTTGACCGTCCAGGACTGGACGGCAAAGGATCGGTTCGTTTGTTCCGATACGTTCAGTTCGTAGGGTTCGTTCGTCGGGACTGTCCCACCGCGTATCTTGAGCTGCCGCGTAGTCGAGTCCGTACGCGTTGTCTCGACTAGTGCCGGCTTGACCTTGACTCGCCCAGCTGATTTCCCTGGGCTCTGGACCTTAATCCTGTACGTTCCGGGGGCATCGAACTCCAGTGCCCGCGTCCGCTCGACCGACGAGTCGGCGTCGACGACCACCCGTTCGGTCGCTCTAGTCGTGCCGTTTACTACGTACTCGATACCCATCGCACCGCCCGAACTGCCGGTGTTATGGACCGTTGCGGTAACGTTTACTGATTCACCGGCCAGTATCGTGTTCGCGTCTTTCGACGCGCCGGACACGAACAGACTCGGTTCAGCAACAGCGGGGCCCGCTACCGTGGCTGCGAGGAGGAGAGAGACGACACAGACGATTGGGAGGCCCGGAAGATGCTGTCTTGGGGACCTATCTTCACGTACCATTACACGGATATAATCCGGACCACCGACATAAAACCGCCCGATTGCTTCGATTCGGTAAACTGTGCCTACACATCGGAAGGCAGCGAATTCTGTCCACCTCTTCTGTAGGCTCTTAGACTGGACCGAACGTTGCTGTAGTTGCATTCGAACCAGAGCAAGACGGTCGCACTCACTGTGTGCGCTGCGACTTGCAGGGTTCAAACCGCCAGTACATACCGATGGCTCCTCGCGCATTTGCTCGGAGCAATACGGTGGGACTGGGATTTGAACCGAGCCGAGACGGTCCTGCTCACGCCGTTGCGAGGGCTGCGACTCGTCGGCTTCAAATCTCAGCTGGTGTACTTGCCACTCACGGTTTGTTCGTGGCAAAATACGGTGGGACTGGGATTTGAACCCAGGAATCCGTGAGGATACCTGCTTTCAAGGCAGGCGCAATAGGCCGCTCTGCCATCCCACCGCAGTCGGGCATACTGCGTGGGCCTTCTAAGACCTGTCGGTCTCTCGGACCACGGTCGGCTCGCCGTCGTTGTCGACAACACGGATTCCGAGGTCATCGAAGAACGTCATCGTCCGTTCCGGTACGACCCGACCAGCTCGGTTCCGGGCGCGTAGCAGCGGAACCATCGTTTTGAGATCCGATTGCGTTTCGAGGACCGGCGTTGACGGGAGAAAGTCCACGTCGAGGCCGGCATCCGCGGCGCGCTCGCCGATGGTTTCGACCGCCGGGGTGGCGTAGCTGTCCTCGAAATCTATCGGCTCACCGAAACCCGCGTAGTAGACACGGCCGCCCTCAGCAGGGCCGAGTACCACGCCGCTGGATCGGAGTTTCATCGCCGCGCTGTCGATGAGTTGGCGGTTCAACAGTGCCGCTGTCGGTTCGACGGCGGCGACGGTTGCGACGTCTTCCCGGTTGAGGAGGTGTGTGACAGTGTTCCCGACCCGACCGGCGAACGTCGAGCCGACCTGTACCTCGAACCGGGCGTTGCCCGGTGATTCGAGGGCCTCTGTCACTGGCTCTCGCACCGCGGTCTCGGGGTCTACGCCGTCCGGGACCTGCTCCGAGGCACGGTAGTTCACCAACAGCTCGGCCCCGCTGATCTCCACCGCACGACAGACGTCGAGCAGCATGGCTTCGTACAGCTTGGCCGCCTCGGCGTCGTCCAAGAGGTCGCCCGCCAGGTCCTGTAACACGAACCCTTCGACTGGCGGATCAGCCAGTACAGTTACCGTAGTCATACTGTCTTCTCGGCCCGACTGTGATTAGTCGCTTGTGTTCCGACGCAGCTACAGAACAATTATAAGATGTGAGCAGTATTTGATAACTAAGAGAAACTATATGGAGCAATCCCAGACCTACAGATGTGACGGATGTGGGTCGGAGTACCGGGTTCTCGGGGAGCCACGACCCAAGATCGTATGCCGCGACTGCGAACGCGAGGCCACGTTGTCCGGGACTGCGGCGGCACAACGGGCGTACCATATCGGCTACACGCGGTATCGCGAAGCGCGCCGGCAGCTATCCGACGCGCTAGCGACCGTCGAAGACGGGGAGATGGCGCTCGCTCGCGGTGGGTTCGACAGTGCCGCGTCGGACTTCGAGGAAAGCGTCGAGGAGTTCACGACGACTGTTCGCGAAGCGGACGACGACTCGCTGACCGAGTTAGCGGAACGGGCGCGCAAGAAAGCGACCTGTCTCTGGCAGGCCGCCGAGTGGCTCAGCGGCATGACTTACGCCAGCGAACAGGGCGAATCGACACAGGCGAGCCAGTACCGCCACGACGCCGAAAACCGGCTACAGGCAGCGACGGAGTACGGGACAGTGTCGAGCCCGGAAGAGTTGCTCCAGTCCGCTGAGACCGAAGTCCAGTCCGATACCTGACTACCGCCCGCGTCGGCCCTTCGTCTGCCGGTAGTCCTGTCCAAGCGTCTCGCTGAGGTGCTCCAGAAACGCTGTCCGTTCCGCATCGGTCTGTTCACTCGGCGGAATCATCGGGAGGATCTCGAATCCCCGACCGCGGATCGTCGTCGCGTGCCGGTCCTCGATGTCGAGTTCGTCCTCGCTCATCGTCGTGTATTCGAAGGCTAACTCTTCGAGGGGGCGCTGGCCGACCGGTAGCAATATCTCGGGATTTATCATCCGTATCTCGCTGTTGAGATACGGTTCGCAGTTGACGACCTCCTCGTCGGTCGCCGCCCTGCCGGGATGGCGACAGCGGGTCACGTACGTCAGGAAGGTGTTCTGTAGCTGCGGCCTGTCGGCGTTCGGGTCCGAGCACATGTCGACCGCGGCGAGGATGTCGAGCAGTTCGCGCTCTTGCTCGCCGGTAAAGGGGATACCGGACTCGTCAGCGCCGACTGCGGGCGAGTCGCCGAGGACGATGAACTCAGCGCCCACGTCGCCGTAGCCGTGGACGACGTTCTCGCGCGTCTCACACAGTGCGGGGCAGTTCTGGCACGCCTCGTCCATCCCGAACGGGTTCGACTTGGATTCCTGTTGGGCGTCCATCTTACTCGTCGTCGAGGGTCTTGGCGTGGGTGTCCGCGTCCTCGGGGTCGTTCTGCGGACTGGACGGGTGGTAGTCGGTGTCGTACTCGCCCGGTCGGTCGTCGAGCCGGTCGGGGTTGATGCGGCCGCCGAGCAGCATGAAGTCGAGGACCGTACAGGCCAGCATGGCCTCGACGACCGGGACCGCCCGCGGCGGCAGGACCGGGTCGTGGCGGCCGGTGACGGTAATTTCCTTGCCTTCGCCCGTCTCCCAGTCGACCGTCTTCTGGGTCTTGGGAATCGACACCGGCGCGTGCCACGACACCTCGCCGTAGATTGGCTGGCCGGTCGTGATGCCCCCCTGGATGCCGCCGTGGTCGTTGCCGACAGGCGTGGGGTGGCCGTCCTCACTAAACTCCCAGTTCTCGGTGTACTCGCTGCCCTTCGTCGTCCGGGCCTCGCGGCCGATGCCGTACTCGAAGTCGTTGACCGCCGGAATCGAGTACATCGCCTGGCCGAGCCGGGACGGGAAGCTATCGAACCGTGGCGCGCCGAGGCCGGACGGGACGCCGCGACATTCGAAGTAAATCGCGCCGCCGATGGAGTCGCCCTCCTTCTGGTGCTTGTCGGCCAGGTCGCGCATCTCCTTGGCCGCGTCGGGGTCGGCACAGCGGACCTCGTTTTCCTCGCTGTGTTCGAGCATGTCCTCGAAGGTCACCGGGCCGGCCTCGACGTCGCCGATCTGGCAGACGTGGGCCTTGATCTGGACGTCGTAGTCGGACTGTTCGAGGACCTGCTTGGCGACGCCGCCGGCGGCGACCCAGTTGACTGTCTCGCGGGCCGAGGAGCGGCCGCCGCCGCCCCAGTTCCGGGTCCCGAACTTCGCGGAGTAGGTGTAGTCCCCGTGGGACGGCCGCGGAGCCGTGATGAACGGCTCGTACTTGCCCGAGCGGGCGTCCTTGTTCTGGATGACCATCCCGATGGGCGTGCCCGTCGTGTAGCCGTCCTGAATCCCGGAGTTGATCGTCACCTTATCCGGTTCGCCCCGGGAGGTGGTAATCATCGACTGGCCGGGCTTGCGCCGGTCGAGGTCTTTCTGTATCTCTTCCTCTGAGAGTTCGACGCCCGCCGGAACGCCGGAGACGGTACAGCCCATCGCCTCACCGTGGGACTCGCCGTAGGTCGTCATGCGGAACAGACGACCGAACTCGTTGCCGTTCATTACAGTGGTGTCGGGGTTGGGGGCATTTGAACCTTGTAGATGTGGCCGGTGCTTGTCCCGCTATAGGCGACGATAGCGTCGGTATCCCCGCTATCTACCGCTCGACGGCCGCGCCGAGCGAATCGAGCACGTCGAAGAAGTCCGGGAAGGACACGTCGACGTGTTCCGCGCCGGTCACAGTTGTCTCGCCGTCGGCGACGAGGCCGGCGACGGCCAGCGACATGATGATGCGGTGGTCCGCGCGGCCTTCGACGGTCGTGCCGATGAGGTCACTGTCCGCGCCGTAGACGAACAGTTCGTCCTGGTGTTCCTCCACCTCAGCGCCCATCTTCGTCAGTTCTTCAGCCATCGCGCTCACGCGGTCAGTCTCCTTGTACCGGACGTGCTCGGCGTCGGTAATTCGGGTGACGCCGTCGGCGGCGGCCCCAAGCGTCGCGATGGTCGGCAGGAGGTCCGGCGTGTCTTCGACGCCGACCTCGATACCGGTTAGCTCGGACTGCGTGACGGTGATTTCGCCGGTTTCCTCGTCCCAGTCGAGGTCGGCCCCCATCCGGTCGAGGATGTCGACGATGGCGGCGTCGCCCTGAGCGCTGGGGAACGCCGACGTGACGCGCAGGCCGTCCTCGGCGGCGAGCGCACCGGCCGCGAGCAGGTAGCTCATCGACGAGAAGTCCCCGGGGACGTTGTAGTCGCCGCCCGCTGGCGTGTAGGACTGACCGCCCTCGACGGTGAACCCGGCGTCGGTCTTCTCGGCGTCGACGCGAACGCCTCCAGCACCTCCAGCGTGATGTCGACGTACGGCGACGATTTCAGTTCGGTCGTCAGGCTGATGTCGACGCCGACCGGTGAGACGGCACCAGCCATCAGCAGTGCGGTGATGTACTGCGAGGACACATCACCGGGAATCTCGACCCCGCCGCCGTCGATGCCGCCACCAACCACGAGTGGGGCCTGTCCGTTCCGGCGAGTCGACTCGGCGTCGCCGTCCAGCTGTTCGATGGCATCGAGCAGCGGCCCCTGCGGGCGCGACCGGAGGGATTCGTCGCCAGTCAGTACCGCGAGATTGTCCTGCAGTGCGGCTGTCGCGGTGACCAGTCGCATCGTCGTCCCGCTGTTGGCACAGTCGATCACGTCGTCCGGCGTCTCCGGCCGGCCGTCGAAGCCCGTGACTTCGACCGTCGACTCGTCTTCAGCCAGTGAGACGCTCCCGCCGTAGGCTCGACCGCTCGCATTGTGGCCTTCGTATCCGCACTCACGAGCGGGTCGTGGACGACCGCGCCGTCGGCGTAGCCCGCAGCCAGCACCGCCCGGTGCGTGTAGCTCTTCGACGGCGGTGCTTGCGCCGTCCCCTCGACCGTCGATTCGGTAATCGTGATGTCCATGCCCGGTCGGTAGCGGGCGTTCGACAAGAGGCTACCGCTCTCTCACCCCACCGACGGTGGGAGCAACGACCTTGTGGCTGGCAGCGGTACCACCGCTATGGTCCCAGCGATGGACGGCGCGACCGTTGTCGTCACGGGTGCGAGTAAAGGTATCGGCGAGCAGATAGCCCACGCGGTAGCGGGAGCGGGCGCACATACGGTCATCTGTGCCCGCGACGCGGAGGCGCTCGAGCGTGTCGAAGCCGATATACGGGATGCAGGCGGCTCCGTGACCGCGATTCGGACGGACGTGCGCGACGAGTACGACGTGGAACGACTGGTCGAAACTGCCACACGAGACGGTGACGGCGCAATACAGTACGTTGTCGCTAACGCCGGCGTCTACCACGGAACCGCCGGCGAGACACCGCTTACCGAGGAATCCTACGCCGCCTTCGACGACCACCTCCGGACGAACGCTCGGGGCGTGTTCTCGACGATCCGCGAAGCCGTCCCACACCTCGGTCCGGACGCCCGCATCGTCGTCCCGACGGGCGTCGTCGCCCGCGAAGGGATGCCCGGATACGGTTCCTACGCAGTCTCGAAGGCCGCCGCGGAGGCCGTTGCCCGCGGGTTCGCCGCCGACCTCGACATCCCGGTCGGTGCAGTCGACCCCGGACAGGTCGCGACGGACCTCTCCGGCGACGGCGGACGCGACCCGGAATCCGTCGCCGAAATGGTCCTCTGGGCGCTCCGGGACGCTGACCCGTCAGCACTGGACGGCGGCGTCATCGACTGGGGCGACTATCGGTCGGCGACCCGGTGACCGCCACCGATGGGTTTATTAGCAACAGGCCGGTGATTGTAGATAATGTCTATTAACTCAACCTCAGTTTTTAATAACGCTGGCCGAATCTCCACCGCCGGCCTCGCGAGTGTTGTCGGCCTGGTGATCCTGTCCGGCGTCGCAGTCACCGGCGGGGCGAGTAAGGTTCTGGTCATCTCCTGGGTCGCGTTCGTGGCAATGGCACTGGGCGCGTGGCTTGGGGCGCGGGCCGATGAAACGAACCCCTACCGACTGGTCTGGGGCTACGGGCTCGCGAGCGGGGCGATGGTCACCTCGGCGGCCATGTTCCTCGTTCCACAGGCGATGGGACTGGGCGGCCAGGCCGGCGCAGCGCGTATCGGCGGCGTCGGCATCGCCGCCGGACTGGTCACCGGCTACGGCACCCACACTATCGGCCACCGGCTGACCCACGTCGAGACTGCCTTCGACATGACGACGCTTGCCATCGCCGCCCACGCCCTCTCGGCCGGCCTGGTCATCGGGCTGGTCTACGCCTCGATGCCCCAACTGGGTATCCTGCTCGGGCTCGCTATTGTCTCACACAAGGGACCGGCCGGCTACGCTGCTGCCCGGCGGCTCGGACGCAGCGGCAAGTCCGCCACCGCGCTGTTACTCCCCGCGGCCGGCGTCGGCCTGACGGCGATCCCGTCCGCGCTCCTGCCGGTCCCGGAGTCCGCCCTTCTCAACGCAGTTATCTTCGGGTTCGCCGCCGGCATCTTCCTCCACGTCGCGATGGACTTCCTGCCGAACTGCGAGGCCGGCAGCGAGATCGACGAGGTCTGTGAACTCCACGACCACTCCCACGACCTGCTCGACGAACTCCGTACGCACGCCGTCGCGTCGACGGTGGTCGGCGCTGCCGTCATCGTGCTGGCGTGGGTCGCCATCTGAACGCGTGTTCGTCGTCACCGCACGGGCATAGTCACGGACACACTCGTCCCGTCGGTATCGACCCGGATGTCGATATCGCCACCGACGTAGCTGACGAGCCAGTACGCGAACCACAGCCCCAGTCCGGACCCGTGTTCGAGCGGCTTCTCTTCCGCCGCCTCGATGACCCGCCGCTCTTGATCCGGGACCCCTGGCCCGTTGTCCACAATCGTCACTGTCGCTGTCGAGTCGTGGCGCTCCGTCCGGACGGTGACCCGCGGTGCCGATGCGTCGGAGTGCTTGATACCGTTCTCGATGAGTTCCTGCAACGCTGGGACTACCTTTGCATCTATCGCGGACGACGAGACGGAGTCGCTCTCGACGACGAACTCGGCGTCGGGGTATGCTGCGGCCAGCCCGTCCGTGATGTCACTGAGGACGTCTTCGAGTTCGCGCTCGACATCGTCGGTAAGCGAGTCCGCGAGCAGTTCCTGTACGTGGTGCGCTTTCTCGCTGATGTCGAGCAGGGACTGCACGTTCGCTTTGATCGTCTCGAGGTGGTCGAGAGCGGCGTCGTCATCCACTAACTCTGACAGAATATCCGCACGTCCACTGATCGTCGTTCCGTTGTTCCGGAGATTGTGCCGGAGAATCCGATGGAACACGGTGAGCTGTTGCTCGCGCAGTCGGCGACCGGTGATTTCGTCCTGCATCCCGACGAACCCCTGGATCGTCCCGTCCGCGTCCTGAATCGGGGCGATGGTCTGGTTGATGATGAACCGCTCGCCGGACTTGCGCTCGTTTACGATCTCGCTCGTCCAGACCTCGCCGCGACAGATCGTGTCCCAGAGCCGTTCGTAGAACTGTTCGCTCTGTTCACCGGACTTGAGTATCCGCGGTGTTCGACCGATTGCCTCTTCGGCGCTGAATCCGGTGAGTTCCTCGAACGCCGGGTTGACGTACTCGATGACGCCGTAGGTGTTCGTTATCAGAATCGCGTGGCCCGCATGCTCGACGGCGTTCCTGAACCGCCGGAGTTCGCTGTTTTGTTCTCTGAGGTCCGCAACGAGGTCCTCGGTGTGGCTGCGCCGGGCGAGGAGGTTCGCGATGGTTCGAAAGAGCGCCTGCGTGTCCAGCGGCGCTGTCATGATATCATCGACGACGAGTGGCTGCTCGGCCGCGTCGATATCGGGCAGGTCAATCCTGACTGGCGTCCCCTCACGACGCACCAGAATCACGGGGCAAAACACCGGATCTGCCCGGTGTTTGTACTGCTCTATCGACTCTCTGTACTTCGGAAACGACGACTCGTCGACGATGTGGAGGTCGACTTCCCGGAACTCGTCGTCCGTGATCGGCGTGTGGTGTTCGGCGACGACGGAGGCGAGTGCCTCCCGGTTGCCGTCGCCGGCCAGCAGTAATTGGACGTCGGCCATCGGTGGTTAGCGAGTGGATGAGCGTCCGCCGCTGTCTCCATGCCGTTCGGGCACGCCCTCGAACACGCCGTGCATCCCCGAGACGGGGTCGCCGACCTGAAGGCCGTCGGCGGTTATCTCGAACCGGCGGGGGACCGCCTCGAACCCGCCGACGCGCTTTTTCAGCGCGCCGACGACTCGCTGGAGTTCGCCCCCGACCTCGATGTAGTTCTCGAAGACGATGTTGTCGGCGAGGTAACTGACGTTCTCGCTCGTGGGTTCGTGAAGCCCCGTCACGTCCCTACGCTGGTCGATCAGGATCACAGCGGTGTTCCCGCGCGTGAGATGCTGTGTCAGGGCGTGGAGCCGCCGACGCAGTTCCACGTCGTCCTGTCCGTGCTTGATCGCGTTCTTGTAGCCCGCGATGCCGTCGATAACCACGAGTTCGGCCCCGCGCTCCGCGGCCTGTGTCTTCACGCGGTTCGCGAACTCCTCGGGCGACATCGCCAGCGACTCGATCTCCTCGACGAGAAGTGTCCCCTCGTCACGCAACTCCGAGAGCGGTATCCCGAACGTCTCACAGCGGTGTGTGAACGTGTCGATGGATTCGTCGAACAGGTAGGCAAGCGCCGGGGACCCGTCTGCCGCTGCGGAGGCCAGGAACTCCGTCGCCGTCGTCGACTTGCCAACGCCGGAGGGACCACTGAGAATCGTCACCGTCCCGCGTTCGAGTCCGCCATCGAGGAGCGAGTCCAGTTCCGGCACCCCGGCGGAGAACTGCGTGGGGTCGAACGACCGCGTCCGCTGTTCCGGTTCGAGCGCGGGATACACTTCGACGCCGGACTCCCGGATTTCCATCCCGTGTGAGCCGTCCTGTTGGCCGATGCCGCGATGCTTGCGCAGTCGAATACGCCGACCCGCCTTCTCATCGCCGTAACTGAGCGAGATGATGCCGTCACTGAGCGACCGAAGCTGGCTGTCCATCTGATTGCTCGGCGTCTTGGTCGCCAGCACGGTCGTCTCCCTGTCTTGCAGAAAGCGCGCGAAAGAGATGATACGCTTCCGAAACTGGTACTCGGTCGGTTCGAGATACTGGAAGTGTGTGATCGGGTCAATGAGGACGCGGTCCGGGTCGACCCGCTCGATAGCCTCGCGGATATCCGAAATCAGGTGGCCGTCCTCGACGTCTCTGGGCTTGACCACGTCGTACGATTCGGCCTCCATGAAAAACTCCGAATCGGGGCCGACATCCAGAAACGTCGCATCGGCGATATCGATGCCGAGTTCGGCAGTGTTCGCCAGTAAATCGGCAGCCGATTCTTCGGCGTGAATGAACAGCACGTCGTCGCCCGCTTCGATCCCCGCTTCGAGAAACTGCGTGCCAAGCAGTGTTTTCCCGGTTCCGGGCGGCCCGATAACGAGATACAGCCGCCCTTCCACAAGCCCGCCTCTGAGAAGCGAATCAAGACCGGAGATACCGCTGGAAAGGCGCGTGAACTGCCGCGAAGGAGAGGGCATAGAGAGAGTATCGGATGGCGGGTAATAAGCATCTCGCGAGAACACGGGCGTGACAACCGAAGACAGTCCACGAAACACCGATTCGCGTCTCCTCGCTCTTTCGACTAACGTGAGCGAAAAAGCGACCACTCGCGCTGCTCGTGGTCGTCCTACTCCTCGTCGAGCAACTGCTCGGCCAGAATCGGGACGAAGGTCCGCAATCCACCTTTTTTACCCTCGGGTGTGCTCCCTGTGGTCACACACCACTCGATAAAAAACGTGGGCGAAAAAGCGACCACTCGCGCTGCTCGTGGTCGTCTTACTCCTCGTCGAGTAACTGCTCGGCCAGAATCGGGACAAAGGTACCGATATCGGTGACCATCCCGACCGCCTGCGCGGAGCCACGGTCGAGGAGCTGTGTCACGTCGCGGGGTTGATGTCGACGCAGACGACCCGCGTCGTCGAGGGGAGACAGTTCCCGACGGCGACCGAGTGCAGCAGCGTCGAGAGCATCAACACCATGTCGGCCTCGTGGGCCTGCTCCCGGATGGCGTTCTGGGCCTCGACGGCGTCGGTGATGGTGTCCGGGAGCGGGCCGTCGTCGCGGATAGAGCCCGCGAGAACGAACGGCCGGTCGTTTTCGATGCATTCGTACATCACGCCGGAGCCGATGGTGCCGGACTCGACGGCCTCCTCGATGCCGCCCTCGCGGATGACCTCGCTGATGGCGTAGATGTGGTGCTTGTGGCCGTGGCGGGGATGGTCAAGGCTCTCGGTGTCCATGCCTAGCGAGGTCCCGTAGATGTCGCGCTCGATGTCATGGACGGCGAAGCCGTTGCCGGCCGAGAGCATATCGACGTAGCCCTCCCGGACGAGGCGGGCGAGGTCCTCGCGCGCCCCGGAGTGGATGAGGGCTGGCCCACAGACCGCCATCACTTTGCCACCCTCCTTTTTCGTCTCTTTGATGGCGTTCGCGATCTTGCGGATGGTCGACTCCGAGGGCCGCTCGGAGGAGACGCCGCCCTGCATGAAGCCGAACGCGCCGCCCGAATCGCGGGGCCGCTCCGGCGGCTGGACCTTGATGCCGGTTTCGTCGGTGACGACCATGTCGCCCTCCTCGATAGCGTTCAGGACCTTGGTGTAAGCTCGGGGGTAGTCTCTCGGTTCCTCGTCGTCACCGTTCGACTGTTCCGAGGCGCGGTGCGCTTCGCCGTCTTCGACGACCACGGCGCAGTCCATCTCCATGTCCTCGACCTCGATCCACTCGCCGCTGTGGCGGATGAACGTCGGGTGGTTCGTCGTCGAGTAGAACCCGTGCGGGACGACCTGGTCGTCGGGTGCGGGGACGAGCGTGGCGTCTTTCGGGTCCGAGGGGTTGACGCCGTGCTGGTGGAGTTCGTGAACAATCGACTGCAGTTGGTCTTCGTCGTCAGCCTCGACGAGCATCCGGGCGTAGGACTCCTCGTCTTTGTGACGGCCGATATCGAACTCCTGAACGGAGAAGGAGCCGCCCAGATCCATGATGATGCCGAAACAGGACTGCATCATCCCGGAGTCGATGATGTGGCCCTCTAGTTCGACTTCGCGAGAGACGGTCATGGCCAAGACATGGAGACAGGTGTGTAAGACGGTTTTGGGTCTGCACCACTCCGGCGACCCGGCTACCGCCCGTCAACGTGTCGTTGCACGGCCCACGACTCCCCCTCGCTGTCCTCACATAGCCGCTCGAAGAACCGCTGTAGCCCGTCGGACTCTGTGGTCGGCAGGACGTGCAGTCGGACCGTCCCGTCGCGGACGGCGACGCGGAACACGTCGGTCGTCTCCTCGTCGCGGACCAGCCACAGCGGCATCGGCAGGTCGTGGAAATCCCCATAGCGGTACGGCCCGTCGGAGAGGATGTCGACGACTGTCTCGGCGAGTTCCGGCGTCGACCGCTCCCGATCCGGGATGAGTCGGAACTCCGTCCCGCCCTCGTATTCGACCCCGCTCCCGTGGGGAAAGCGCCGCTGTGGGTGTGCAGGGATGCTGAACGGGGGGTCCGTGGTCATCTGTCACGTAGTTGGGCGCTTTCGGATTTAAATTCGCGGGCCATGCAGGGCTCGATAGTACAACCGCCCCTGCGTCTGTGGCGTCGATCCGACGCGGTCTAGCATGACCGGTGGCGAACTAAAGTCATGAGAGTGAATTGTCTTCGGAGTGAGGAATCAGTATGCGCGTTAGTCTGGCGGTGGTAGACCGTCTCGTCGCGAACGGCATCGATACCGTCTTTGGCATCCCGGGGAAGCAGTCCCTCCCGCTGAACGAGGCCATCGGCAAGCGAGACGACATCCGTTTCGTCGTGGCACGGCACGAAACTGCGGTCTCACATCAGGCCTGGGGCTATGCAGAGACGAGCGGGCAGATAGCGAGCACTGTTGTCGTTCCCGGTCCGGGCGATATGAACGCGATGAACGGCCTGAAAAACGCGCTGAACGACTGCACGCCGCTGGTGCACTTCGCCATCGAAACCGAGCCGGCGCTCCAGGGCGGGGATGCGATTCACGAAACCCCGCCGGACACCTACGACAACGTCGTCAAAGAGAACATACTACTGAAGAATCCCGAGACGACAGCGGCGACGATCGACCGAGCGGTACAGATCGCCAAGACACCTCCGAAGGGGCCAGTCAGAGTCGGACTCCCCAAGAATTACTTGCAGATGGACGTGCCAATCGCTGGTGCAAGCACACCTTCGGCTCCGTCCACCAGCACCGTCCCGGAGCAGGCGGTTGCGGAAGCCGCTGAGCACCTGCTCGCGGCCGAGATGCCAGTTATCATGGCAGGCGGTGGTGTGCGAGCGTCGGGTGGGACGGCGGCGCTCCGAAGCCTCGCCGAGCGACTTGACGCGCCCGTCGTGACGACGTACAAAGGCAAAGGCGTGTTCCCGGAGGATCACGACCTCAGTGCCGGTGTCCTGAGCGGGAGTGCAAGCCCAGAGCTACTGGACTGTCTCGCCGACTCCGACGCCGTACTCGCCGTCGGCTCCGACCTTGATGCACACGGGACACGCGGGTGGTCCGTCGAACTACCTGAGACGCTCGTTCACGTCACGATTGACGCCGACGACCTCGGCACGGGCTATGACCCGACTGTCGGCATCCTCGCAGATGCCGCGGACGCGATGACGGCGGTCGAGAACAAAATCGCGGCGGCTGATACCGCTCCTGCTACGAAGGCGGACGGCACCGAACGCGCACAGGCTGTCCGCGATGCCACTGCGCGTCGTATCGAACCGCTCGTGGATTCGGAACCACCGCTCACCTCCGTCCATGTGCTGCAAACTCTCCGGGACGCAGTCCCTTCGGATGCTATCACGGCCGTCGACGCCGGGGGGTTCCGCGTCTGGGCGCTGAACACGTTCGAGGCGTACGGGCCGCGCAGCTACGTCAACCCCGGGTCGTGGGCGACGATGGGAACCGGACTGCCGTCGGCGATTGGGGCACAGCTAGCCAATCCGGACACGCCCGTCGTCGCGTTGACCGGTGATGGCGGCCTCATGATGTGCGTGCACGAGCTCCACACTGCGGTCGCCGAGGACCTCCCGATCACCGTCGTCGTCCTCAACAACGACGATTACGCGATTATCAGTGAGGAGGCCGGCCGGAGTTACGACCTCGACCACCAGGCGTACGGATGGGACACGACGCCGATTGACTTCGGAACCGTCGCTGCCGGAATGGGGATGGAAGCCGTGCAAGCCGACACGCCGTCCGAAATCCGCACGGCGGTTCGCGAGGCGGTGCAGACGGACGCGCCGACGCTCGTCGAGGTCAGGACCGACCCGACGGAGCCACAGGCGAGCGAGTGGATGAGCGAGTAGTGGATTTATCCAGCGGGAACGCCAAAAGCAGGTCATGTGTGGCCGCTACAGTTTGTTCTCTCCTCGCGAGGAAATTGAGACGCGGTTCGACGCCGAGTTTTCTTTCGACTACGAGCCGCGATACAACGCCGCTCCGAGCCAAGACCTGCCGGTCATCACTGCCGAGTCGTCCGGCACAATCAAGCGGATGGAGTGGGGACTGATTCCGTCCTGGGCTGACAACCGCACGGACCACGGGCACATCAACGCCCGCGCCGAGACGCTGGCGGAGAAACGTTCGTTCGCCGAGGCCTACGAGGCTCGCCGCTGTCTTGTCCCTGCCGATGGGTTCTACGAGTGGGTCGAGACGAGCGACGGCAAGCAACCGTATCGCGTGGCGCTGCCGGACGACGACCTGTTCGCGATGGCGGGGCTGTACGAGCGGTGGGAGCCGCCACAGCGACAGACCGGGCTGGGGGAGTTCGGCGGGAGCGGCGGCGATTCGGGCGGCGAAGACGATATCGTCGAGTCGTTCACGATTGTGACGACCGAACCGAACGACGCCGTCGCTGACCTCCATCACCGGATGGCCGTCATCCTCGACCCGGCTGAGGAGTCGACGTGGCTGCGCGGCAGCGCCGACGACGTGTCCACACTGCTTGACCCGTACGACGGCCCGATGCGGACCTATCCGGTTTCGTCAGCGGTCAACAGCCCTGCTAACGACTCGCCGGAACTCATCGAACCAGTCGGGTAGTGACGGCTGGGTAACGGCGCTACTCGCTCGGCGTGTTCTGGCGCTTGAACTGGTGCAACATCTTCCAGAGCGTCTCTTCTTCGACCTGGTTTTCGGCGGCGGATAGCTGGCGGTACAGGCCCTCAGAGACGGTAATCTCGGGCATTACTGGAACGCTCGTGTGGAGGCAACATAAGCTTCTGGAGACTCGGAATCGAGTGAATGTATCCGTCCCACAATATTCTGGGTACGTCGTTACGGGGGCTAATCGCCTTCTCCCGGTGTATGCAGTCGTACGCCCAGCGAGACGACGGTACTGTCGCGTCCAGTGTGACTGAGCTCATCGGCGACACGCCGCTGGTCTGTCTCGACAGCTTCGCGGACAATCTGCTCGGCAAGGTCGAAGCGGCCAATCCTTACTCCGTCAAGGACCGCATCGCGCTGTACATGGTCGAGGCGGCCGCCGAATCAGGCGACCTCCCCGCCGACGGGACGGTCGTTGAAGCGACCAGCGGCAACACCGGTATCGGGCTGGCTGCTGTCTGCGCTGCACGGGGGTACGACTGCGTGCTGACGATGCCCGAATCGATGAGCGAGGAGCGCCGGCAGTTGCTGTCGGGGCTCGGCGCGGACCTCGAACTCACGCCGGCCGATGGCGGCATGAGCGGGGCAATCGAGCGCGCGAACGAACTCGCAGATGCGCCCGGTACCGTACGTGCCCGGCAGTTCGAGAACGAGGCGAACCCGCGTGCCCACCGCGAGACGACGGGTCCGGAGATATGGGCCGATACCGACGGCGACGTGGACGCCGTCGTCGCCGGCGTCGGGACCGGCGGCACGATCACCGGTATCTCGGAGTACATCGAGGAGGAGGTCGGCGCGGATCTCACATCGGTCGCCGTCGAGCCTGAACAGTCCAAACTGCTCTCGGCGGATGCCCCGGACAGCCACGACATCCAGGGTATCGGTCCCGGGTTCGTTCCGGACATTCTCCGGCGCGACCTCGTCGACGAGGTGCGGACCGCGAGCAAGGCGGAATCCATGGAGGCGACCCACCGACTCGCCAGCGAGGAGGGGATTATGGTCGGCATCTCATCGGGTGCGGCGCTGCACGCGGCCGCGGAGTACGCCACCGAGAACCCCGACGAGACGGTGGTCGCCGTCCTGCCGGACACCGGTGAACGATACCTCTCGACGGACCTGTGGGACTAAGCGAGAACCGTCGCTGCGATGCGGCGAAAACAGCCTTCAGGCGACCCGGCCGAACGCCAGCGTGCCGCTGATGCTCTCGATGTAGGCCTCGACGACCTGCCCTTCGCGCGCTCCGGAGACGAAGATGGTGTACTTCCCTTTCTCGGCGACACCGTCGCCCTCGCGGCCGGTGCCGGTGATCTTGACCTCGTAGGTCTCGCCCTCTTCGAGCGTGGGTCGGTCCTGCTGGGTGTTCGAACTCGCGCCCTTGGCGACCGGGCGGAACGCACCGCAGGCCTGACAGCGCAGCATGTCGACGCCGTCCTCGTTCTTGAGGACGGTGTCGGGCAGGCCACACTCGGAACAGGTGACGTACTCGGCGACGTACGCGTCGATGGCGGCCTCGAAATCAGCGGTGTCGAACGACCCGTTGTAGCGGGCTTCGCCGCCGTCGAACTGGCCGTTGGTCCCGAACTCGCGCTGGATGGCGCGGTGGAGATGCTGGGCGTCCCGCGAGACTGCGTCGGCGATTGCCTCTAAGTTCGTCAGGCGTGTGAACGCCCCGTCGGTCTGGCCCTCGGGGTCGGGAATCGAGAGCCGTTCGCCGGCTTCCCGGGGTTGGTCTGGTAGTACGTCGTACGCACGCTGTAGGGCGGACTCGTAGTTCATACATCTTAGACGGTGCTGGCACGTAAATGGATTCCGTCACATCTGTGATCTCCTATCGGCCAATGATATTAATACTGAGAGTGGATAATTGATTGACATGGATCAGCACGAACAGCCTGTGGAGACGCCGGGACTCGCGTCCGAGCGACTCGATACGCTATTACGGGCGCTGGCAGCCGAGCCCCGGCGGATGATATACACTTACCTCGCCGAACACGACTCGGCCTCAATCGCGGAACTCACTGACGTGGTCGTGGGCTGGTCCAGCGCGCGTGGTCGAGACACCGACGCCCGCAACTGGGACGATACCCGCACGTCGCTCCACCACCGCCACCTCCCTGTTCTCGATGACGCTGGCGTTATTAGCTACGACGCTGCCCAGCGGACCGCGACGCTGGCATCGCTGTCGCCATCCACGGCCGAGGTTCTGGCGACGATAACCGATCTGGATACCGCCGAGACAGACCACGAGGACTGATCGTGGGCCGATGACAGTTCGTACCCTCCTCCGACGCTTCGAGGACTCGGACGTGGAGATAACTGTGTACGGTCCGCCCGCAACGAAGACTGTGGTAGAGCGTCTGGCAACTCAGGGAATCGACGCCACCTGGCGGAAACTCCCGACTGGACACCAGAACGCGTTTGTCGTCGTCCGCCGCGACGGCGCGTTCGCCGGGACACCGCCACTCACAGCGCTGCAGGCGTTCTTATGTAAGCCGACGACAGAGCCCGACGACAGCAGGGTGCCTGACAGTGACCCGGACCGGCAGCTTCTCCACTCGGCGCTGGCGAACACGCTCCTCGCATCGCTCACGCCGGCACAGTTGCTCGCAACGTCGCACGAGTTCGAGGACAGGGCCTACCGCGTCGGGAAGGGAACGCTTCGAGTGAGCTTCCAGTCGCTGTCGATCTTCCGCTCTCAGCGCGCCCGATACCAGACGCTCGCCAGCGACACGGACCTCGACATCCACGTTTACGGACGAGACGACTGGGAGCCGCCAGCGATTCCCGGAATCTCGTTCCATCCGCTCACAGACACCGTGCTCGAACAGGTGTGGCTGCTGGCGTTCGACGCCGCCGGCGACGACCAGAACAAGTGTGCACTCGTCGCCGAAGAAACCGAGGACGGACCGTTTCGTGGTCTCTGGACGTACAACGCACGGCTGGTCGACGAAATCATGACGGCGGTTGTGGCTGTCGACGAGTAGCAACTGACCACGAGTCGGCCCGGAAACACCCAGCGGATGCTATGCCGGACATGACAGCGGGACCCGAAGTCCGAGGCCATTACGCTCGATAGCCGTTCCGAAGGGCCGAGAGCGCTCCCGGAGTGTCTCACGAAGCCACTCAGCCACCGCTTCGTCGGCGCGTCCGACCTGTGTGTACGCGTTCTCGACCGGCGTGAGTTCGAGCGCGGCCAGCCGGCCGTCCTCGATATGGAGTTCGAACAGGAAGCTCCGGTCGTTGCGGTAGCCGTCCTTGACCGCGTAGTCGTCGACGAAATTACCGGTGTCGTACATGATGGGGCGACCGCGGTACACCTCGACCCCCTGGATGACGTGGGCGCTGTGGCCGTGGACCACGTCGGCCCCGTTGTCCACCAGCCAACGGGCGAAGGCCTGCTGTGTCTCGCCCGGTTCGGTCACCCAGTTCGGCCCCCAGTGAGCGGTGACGACGAGCAGGTCGGGGTCGGCGTCGCGGGCCGCCGCCAGCGCGCCCTCCGACGCGGCGGCGAGTCAGCGGGTGGTTCGGGTCCAGCGGTGTGTATGCCGTGCCGGGACTGTCGCCGTCGGCGGCGTAGCTGGGGTGACTGGTCGTGGACGGCGACGACGGCGATCGAGAGGTCGGCCGATCTCG
>NZ_WPCB01000078.1:0-9838 GCF_009741785.1 Haloarcula sp. CBA1122 | reverse complement strand
GCGCACTCGACTATCTCGAAGGCCGGCGATACGGTCGTCGGACGCCACGCGGCCCAGCATCCGGAACAGTTCTCGCGTCGAGAGGCCGCCCGGCGTCGGCGCGCTCACGCCCGGCGCGGCTGCGGCGTCGAGCACGTCGAGGTCCAGACTCACGTAGACGGCGTCCACGTCGCCGAGCGCGGCAAGCGCATCGTCCACCGCGCCGGCAGGGTCGCCGGCCACCGACTCCGGCGGCAGGACCGTCCCGCCCTGCTCGGCGAGGTAGTCGTGGTACGCTGTCGAGGTTTCGAAGTGGCGCGCGCCGACGACGGCCAGTGCGTCGAGGCCTGCATCGTGGAGCTGTCGGTACGGCGTCCCGCTCGTCGGCTCGTCCCGAACGGCGCGGCAATCGAGGTGGGCGTCGAAGCTGACTGCGCCGACCGTTTCGTGAGCCAACAGCGGCGCGGCGTTCGGGAACGTCAGTGAGTTGTCGCCACCGAGAAACACCGGCACTGCGCCCGTTGCGTGAATCTCGGCCGTTATCGAGCGGACAGCGCTCTGGACCCGTTCGACGCCGCCGGCCGGAATCTCGATGTCGCCGAGGTCGGCGACTGAGCGGACCGGTCCGCGTTCGATGTGATGCGTCTTCGTTCCGCCGAGTTCGCGTCGGAGAGCCGCCGGGCCGGCACGCGCGCCCGGCCGTCCGATGACGGCCCCGTCGTACGGCTCGCCCACCAGCACGACGTCGTACTCGTCAGCGGTCGCGAGTGTGGCCGTTTCGACGACGTCACCGAACTGCTCGTCGTTCGGGTCGTCGGACGAGCCGGTCCACGGTGACGGGTCTGTCAGGTCGGTCATTGGTCGCGGTTGCGGTCACGCATCGGGACCGCGACGTTGTTCTTGTCGGCCATCTCCTGTGCGATTTCGTAACCGGCGTCGGCGTGGCGAATGACGCCCATCCCGGGGTCGGTCGTGAACACACGGCGGGCCTTCTCGGCTGCGAGATCAGACCCGTCGAGGACGACGTGGTTGTTCGTGTGCAGGGAGTTGCCGATGCCGACACCGCCGCCGTCATGGACGCTGACGATGTCCGCGCCGGCGGCGCAGTTCAGCAGGGCGTTCAGAATCGGCCAGTCGGCGACGGCGTCAGTCCCGTCTTTCATCGCCTCCGTTTCGCGGTGTGGCGAGGCGACGCTCCCGGCATCTAGGTGGTCCCGCGTGACGACGATGGGTGCCGTAATCTCGCCGTCGGCGACGAGTTCGTTGATGCGGAGCGCGAGGCGGGCGCGCTCGGTCAGCCCGTCTTCTGTCGCGTACCCCAGCCAGCACACTCGCGAGGGAAGCCCCTGGAAGGATACCTGCTCCTGGGCGAGGTCGATCCAGCGATGGAGGTCGTCTTTCTCCGTGAACAGCTCCTTGACCGCGTCGTCTGTCCGGTGGATGTCCGCGGGGTCGCCCGAGAGCGCGGCCCAGCGGAACGGTCCTTTGCCCTCACAGAACAGCGGGCGGATGTATGCGGGAACGAACCCCGGGAAGTCGAATGCTGTGTCGAGGTCGCGCTGGTCCTCGACTTGCCCCCGGATGTTGTTGCCGTACTCGAAGGCGATGGCTCCCCTGTCCTGCAGTTCCAGAATGCCTTCGACGTGGCGCTTCATCGTATCGAGACTCTCCGCGACGTACGTCTCGGGGTCGCGTTCGCGGAGCCGGTCGGCTTCCTCGACAGTGTAGCCAGCGGGGTAGTACCCTTCGAGTTCGTCGTGTGCGCTCGTCTGGTCGGTCACTACATCGGGGACGAACCCCATGTCCAACATCTCCGCGAGCATGTCCGCGGCGTTCATGTGGACGCCGACGCTGTAGGGCTCACCGTTCGCCGCGGCCGTCTGTGCGCGTTCGATGGCCGTCGCGAGGTCGTCGGTTTTCTCCTGGCAGTACCCCGTTTCGATGCGCCGGTCGATACGGTCCTCATCGACTTCGGCCGCGAGACAGACGCCGTGGTTCATCGTCACCGCGAGCGGTTGCGCACCGCTCATTCCGCCGAGGCCGCCGGTGACGACAATCTTCCCGCGGAGCCCGTCGTTGTCCGGGTAGTGTTCCCGGGCGAGCGCGGCCAGCGTCTCGTAGGTCCCCTGGATGATGCCCTGCGTGCCGATGTAGGCCCACGAGCCGGCAGTCATCTGGCCGTACATGATCTGTCCCTTCGCTTCAAGTTCGTGAAAGTGCTCCCAGGTGTCCCACTTGCCGACGAGGTTCGAGTTCGCGATGAGGACGCGCGGGGCTTTCTCGTGGGTCTCGAACCGACCGACCGGCTTGCCGCTCTGGACGAGGAGGGTTTCGGTGTCGCCGAGTTCACGGAGTTCGTCGACGATAGTATCGTAGGCGTCCCACGACCGGGCCGCACGCCCCGTCCCTCCGTACACGACTAGCTCCTCCGGCCTCTCGGCGACTTCGGGATCGAGGTTGTTGTTCAACATTCGGAGCGCGGCCTCCTGTCGCCACCCTTCACACTCGATGTCGGTGCCGGTGGGTGAACCCTGGTACTCGCGCCACTGTTCCGAGGGCGTCCCGACGTCGTGGTCGGTGTCTGGGGAAGACTGCTGTGCCATACCACACCATTAGTGGAGAACCGTGTTAGCAGATCGTCACCGTTCGGAACTGTTTTTATATATTCTTGTGCACCGCTAGCTATGTACGAAGTACTGTTCCGTGTCTACGGCGACGGGGCCTACGAGGCGGCAACCGACGGGACCGGCACCCGCATCGAGCTGTGGTGTAACGACCACAGCGACCTTCTGCACGTTAGCGGCGGGGACGTCGGGGACGTTATCGAGCAGGTGCGCACCACCGTCGGTATCGGTGAGCGGCTGGAAAACGGCGACGAGCAGGTGCTGGTCACTGAGGAGTGTCTGAAAGCACAGCTCGACAACAACGTCGAGCGCTTTCTGGCGAACGAGGGCTGTCTGCTGGTCCCGCCGCTGAAATACGCCAGTGGCGGCAAGCTCGTCCGGGCACTCGGTCTCAGCCCCGACGCACTGGCCAGAGTGTACCAGTCCCTGGCAGGACAGTTCGACGTTACCGTCGAATCGAAACGTGAGATTACCTCCGTAACGCCGGACGCACCGCTTTTGACCGTCGATGCTATGCTCCCGGACCTGTCGCCACGGCAGCGTGAGGTGTTCCTGACGGCCTACGAGCAGGGGTACTACGAACTGCCCCGCGAGACGACAACGGCGGCTATTGCGGAGCAGGTAGGCGTGGAGCGCCGAACCGCGGAGGACCACTTGCGGCGGGCGGAGAAGAAACTGGCTGAAGCGCTGGTCGAATACCTATAGGAGGCCCAGCGCGGCGAGGGCGTGAGTAATGCCGGCAATGAGTGGCACGAGGAGCACCGTCCGCATGATGAACAACGCCACGAGGTCCCGAAACCGGATGGGGACGTCACTGAACATGTCCATCATCATCGGGCCGACGCTGGAGAAGAAGATGAGCTGAGAGACGGCCAGCACGCCGACGAAGAACTTTGCCTTCGTCGCTGTCTCGCTCACGAGCAGGACGGGAACGTACATCTCGGTGATACCGACGACAGTCGCCGGCGCAACGACCTCTGCGTTCGGGATTCCGAGCGCAGCGATGACCGGCGTCAACGGGCGACCGAGAATATCGAAGACTGGGGTGTGTGCCGAGAGCAGCGTTGCGGCGAGTCCAACAGCGAGGATGGTTCCCAGAATGAGACTGGTGAGCTTCAGGCCGTCGACGAAGCCCCGCTTGGCTGCCTGTGCGAACGTCTCGCCGTCCTTGGCCTTGCCGACGGCCTCGCTGACCGCCAGCCGGACGTAATCCGACGGCGTCCCGGAGAAGGCGAGTTCCGGGTCGGGTTCAGCGATGTACTCCTCGGGAATCCTGGAGATGGGCGGCACCCGGACCAGAATCACGCCAGTGACGACGACACAGAAGAAGTACGCCCCGAAGATGAGTGGGAACTTCGGGAGCATCTCGAGCGTGGCGGCGACGACGCCGACGAAGCCGATTGACACCGTCGAAAAGCACGTCGCGATGGTAAACACGTCGCGTTTGTGGTAGCCGCCGTCTTCGAAGACATTGCGGGTGACGTACAGGCCGACGCTGTAGGAGCCGACCCACGATGCGAGACTGTCCAGTGCGGCCCGCCCCGGGACCTTGAACAACGGTCGCATTATCGGCCTCGCAAGCGTTCCGACGAACTCCAGCCCGCCGAGTTCGACGAATATCGTGATGAAAATGGCCCCGATGGGGATGATGACGCCGACGCTGTACACCAGCGTCCCCCACATCAGCCCGCCGGTGCTGGGTGTGTGGAGCCACTCTGGACCGAGTTTGAAGAACATCACTGGCGCGACGAGCACGCCGGCGACTCGGAGCGCCCAGAAGACTCCCGAGGTTTCGAAGGATGACAGGTCGTACCCCGCGACCTCGCCGTCACTGGCCATCGCGAGCGTCGTCAGTATCCCGCCGGCGAGGATGATCGCCAGTGAGTAGACGCCGATGACGTTCGGGAACGCCCCGGTTATGTTGCTGACGACGATGTCGAACGGGACTGTTACCTCGCCCTGGTACGGGACCGGCAGAAGAAAGAACACCCCGCCGATGAGAAACGCGATCAGGAACTTCAGCACCGGCCGCGTTTCGTATTCGTGCAGGTCGATATCGTCGATGTCTCTTGCCGCCGGTTCAGTGTCGACCGTGTACGTGTTGCCTGTTTCGGTAGACATTAGCACACAATACTCTCATTTGATAGTTAGTCCTGAAACCACCGTGTGGAACCATTTTTATTACTGCCTTCCACGCCAGCGGCCGTGCGCGAGATTCAGCAAACAGACGAGGCCATCAGAACGACTATGTACCACCAAAGAATATCACTAGGTGGTATGAGCGATTCAGATTCATTCGAACAGTTCAGCGACGTTGGCGAAGCAGAGGTCACACGCGCAATCGGGCAGGAATGGACCGAGGAGTTCATGGATTTCTCGGACTCCGATGTCATCATCGTCGGCGGTGGCCCATCGGGGCTGATGGCCGCGAAGGAACTCGCCGAGCGCGGTGTGCAGGTGATGGTCGTCGAGAAGAACAACTACCTCGGCGGCGGCTTCTGGCTCGGCGGCTTCCTGATGAACAAGGTTACCGTTCGGGACCCGGCCCAGCAGGTGCTCGATGAACTCGACGTCGACCACAAGCAGTCCAAGGACAGCGAGGGCCTCTACGTCGCTAACGGGCCGGAAGCGTGTTCCGGCCTCATCAAGGCCGCCTGCGATGCCGGCGCGAAGATGCAGAACATGACGGAGTTCACCGACATCGTCATCCGCGAGGACCACCGCGTCGGTGGCATCGTCATGAACTGGACGCCAGTCCACGCGCTGCCACGGGAAATCACCTGCGTCGACCCCATCGCCGTCGAGGCTGACCTCGTCATCGACGCGACGGGCCACGACGCGATGGCCGTCAAGAAACTCGACGAGCGCGGCGTCCTGAACGCGCCGGGCCTCGAAGACGAAGCCAGCGGCATGGACCAGACCGACGACGACACCTACGGCGCACCCGGCCACGACTCGCCCGGTCACGACTCGATGTGGGTCGGCGAGAGCGAGGACGCCGTCGTCGAACACACCGGCCTCGCCCACGACGGCCTCGTCGTCACCGGGATGGCCACCGCGACGACTTACGGCCTCCCGCGTATGGGGCCGACGTTCGGGGCCATGCTCGTCTCCGGCAAGCGCGCCGCGCAGGTCGCGCTGGACGAGCTGGAAGTCGACGCCGAACCGGTCGATGTCACGAGCCGCGACGCCGCATCCCCTGCTGACGACTAACGCCCTCCCTTCTCTGTAGGTCGTTCCTGTGGCGCGATGCAGTTCTCAGGGTTTTCCTGCGACTGACGCTGTAAGCGAGTGGGCTGGGAGGCAGCGACAGGCCAGCACGAAGCCGACGCTGTCTGTGACCGGTCATACCCACTGGGCGGGGTCTGTCACCACCAGCGCCTCGGTCGCGCCGGGCTGGAACTCGTAGGGAACCGACTCGAAGCGGGTCGTGAGGCCCGCGTCTTCGACTCGGTTGCGGACAGGGTCGACAAACGCCGAGCGACTGCCATCTAGGGAGTGCAGCGGAAACACCCGGACCTCGGTGCGGGCGACGCGGGCCAGTTCCAGCATCGCGTCAGCGTGAAACTGCTCGTCCAGACGGTCATCGTAGAGAAAGAGGAGATTCGCCGACAGCACAATATCGAACGCGTCCGACTCGAAAGGGAGCTCGGGCAGGCCAGCCTGGACGTACCGGCCGGGATGTCGCGCGTAGTCTGCCAGAAACCGCTCGGCGGCCGCCCTGAGATACCGGCCCCGTGTCGCCGGGTTGCCGTACTCGCTCCAGACGAAGGCCTCGCGTTGTGCCTGCAGTTGGGCCACCGTCTGTTCGACGGCGTCATGACAGATTGTTTGTAGGTCAGTGACCGTCCGGCCGTACATCGGATCGACTGCGACCACGCTGTTGGCCAGCGTGCTCGCGACAGCGGTGAACGACCCCGGCCCGCCCGGACAGTCCAGCACCGAGTGGCCCCCGAGCGACGACGGGTCCAGCCCGAACAGCCGACAGTACTCCGCAAACGTTCGGCCGAGGAACCGGAACTCCTCTTGTACTTCAAATGCGTCTGCCATTATGGACACTTCTATACACTAATGTATAAAAACACCCATGGTACCGATACCGTCCCATAGCTACTGGTTTGAAATCTGTCCACTTATATAGATAATAAGGGACCAAATATGCGGTTATATTTGCATTATTTGTGCTATAGCGGCGCTAATATCGCACAAATACCAACAATTATGGTAGCATGGAAACATCATGTTAGTAATTATCAACCAATGTCTGAAAAGATGCAGCGGACCACCGACCAGAGCGCCGAGGAGTCAGCCACCCGGGCGTTTACCGTCCAGCTCTGGAGCAGGCGGCCGGTCTGTGGGCCGCGAACAACGGCTATTGACCGATTTACCGAACTCAACGCGGCCGGGGTCATCGACGAGTTCACCGTACAGACCTGGCCCGAGGAGGTTCCGATGGCACAGGAGCAGGGCCACGGTGACGTGCTGGCCACCGTCGACCGGTACGAACAGTGGGCCGAGGAACACGGACTGAGTCTCCGACCGCCGTTCGAAACGCGAACGTCTTCGTTGCTGGTCGGCGGGAGTACAGAGGTGCTCCGACTGCCGATGCTTGTCGCCGCCGCCTACGCTGACGATGACCTCGTCGGGGTGTACCCATGTACCGACGACGGAACGACGTGGTCGGTCATGGACCTCATCGACGCCCTCACCGAAGAGAGTCCAGAACTCCCCCACGAAACAGGATCGTAGCTCACTCCAGCGACGGGCAGTCTGTCGCTGAAGTGGGCGACGCCGACACCGGTGAACTCGAATCGGGCGCCGCCCTCACCACCCGGTATCAAATCCGCCGGGCCCACGAGACGTAAACGGTATTACTCGGCGATACCACCGGCCAATATATGGAGTCTGTCACACTGTATCGCGCGCCGACCACTGTCGCCGATGCTGACGCTATCGCCGACTGGCTGGACGCCCGTGTCGATGCGACTGTCTCTGTCCGCGACCGGTTTCTCGCCAGCCACGGCGATTCGGCCCTGGCGGAGTCGTTCGCCGAGGCGCGCGTGCTCTCGCCCTATGACCGCGAGACCGGCAACACGATGCTGGGTATCGTTCGCTACGAGGAGCGCGCCCTCGACTCGCCCGAGCGGGCCGGCGGCGTCATCTACGACGGCCTGGCGGTCCAGCGCGCCCTCGGCGACCGACTGCCCGACGCCGAGCGCTCGCTCGACCACCTCCACGTCCCGCTGCTGGACCGCGTCGTCGGGACCTGGGGCGACCACGACGGCCGCTGGCACAAGCGCGTAAACGTCCTCGGGCAGTCCGCAATCGTCTCGGTACCGGGACTCTACGAGGCCCCCGCAAAGCCCGAGCAGTACTACAAGGAACAGCAGAAACACGCCCTGTTCGGGGGCGGCGCACCGCCCCGAGAAGTGCTGGAAAACGAAGTCGAGGGCGAGTTTCTCGTCGAGGACGACCCGCGGACGACCGACGCTATCAAGGGATACGTCCTGCAGGCGTACCACTACCTCGACACCGGCGAGGCCTTCTGCGACGACGAGGGCTGTCGACTCCACAACCCCCACCGACAGCCCGGCGTCGTCGACGCCCAGTTACGGGGCACCGAGTTCTGTCCCCGCCACGCCGAGCGCTATCGGCGCTAGACCGTCGGACCGAAGTCGTCCATGACGGCGCGGACGAGTTTCGCCTCGGCGCGCTGGAGGTGGTCGCTGACCGTCGCGGGGGCACACCCCAGCTCGGCGGCCACGTTCTCGTGGGTCGCACCGCGAGGCCGGTCGTAATATCCCAGAGCGAGGGCCGTCCTCACGGCCTCGCGCTGACGCTCGCTGAGTTTGGACGACGGTCGCGCTAGGCCGTCGCTGACGGTGCCGATGCTGTCCACCCGTACGTCGATGGGTTCGGGAGCCTCGTCGAGGGCGTCCTGCAGCGGCCCCGCTTCGCCGACCACGCGGCAGGAGACCGTGCCGTCGCGATAGATGAGCGGCTTGAGGACAACGAGGCCGAGACGAGTGCCAGCGTCGTGTATCGCGCCGAACATCGGCATCGACAGCGGCCGGTTCTCGACGAGTGCGTACGTCCGTCGCCGCTTGGCCCCCGAGAGCGTCACCGATTCGACGCCGGGCGTCGAGGGCGCGCGGTCGACGAACCGGGTCGCGTCGCCGTCGATGGCGAACAGCACGGTATCACACCCTTCGGGGGTGCGGTTCCAGTCGACGATGCGCGACTCCTCGATTTCGGGGTCGTTCGCCAGCAGGTCGAAGAACTCCGGCGCGTAGTCGGGCGGTATGCGAGCGGTGACCCGGAGGTGTTTCATGTCCGATGTGTGCCGGAACCGCCACATAAACCCACCTCTCATACGTCACAGAACGCTCTCGGTACCGGCGAGCGACCACTCTGACGGCGATGACGAAACCGAAACAGCGACGTGTCGCGAACGATCCCGACCGGCCGGCCGCCGTGTCGACGGCGGCGATACGCGTCGACGGCCTCCGCGTCACCTACGCGGACGGAACGACGGCCGTCCGGGACGTGTCGCTCACCGTCCCTCGCGGTGAGTTCTTCGGGTTCCTCGGGCCGAACGGTGCTGGCAAGACGACCGCGGTAAAGGTGTTGGTGACGCTGCTGGAACCGACCGAGGGCGAAGTCGTCGTCAACGGTCACGACGCGACCGCGGCGCAGACGGCGGTCAGGGAGACCATCGGATACATGGCACAGGACGTGAGTGTCGACGCGGAACTGACCGCGCGGGAGAACGTCGCGTTCGCCTGCGAGGCCTACGGCGTCCCGCGTGGTCGGCGAGCAGAGCGAATCGAGGAACTGCTCGAACTCGCGGACCTCGGTGACGTCGCCGACACGCCCGCCAAACGGTTCTCCGGCGGGATGAAGAAGCGACTCGACGCCGTGACGGCCCTCGTCCACGACCCGGACCTCGTCTTCCTCGACGAGCCGACGACGGGGATGGACCCGAAGGCGCGAAACCGCCTGTGGGACCACTTCCGCCGACTCAACGAGACGGGGACCACGATATTCCTCACGACCCAGTATCTCGAAGAAGCCGACGCGCTCTGTGACCGCGTCGCGGTCCTCCGGGACGGCCGCATCGCCGCGACGGGGTCGCCCGCCGAACTGAAGCGTCGCGTCGGCGGTCAGATCCTCGAAGTCGACGTGGACGGCGGCCGTGAGACCGCCGAAGCGGCGGCCGACGTGGCCCGCGAGGG
>NZ_WPCB01000028.1:0-46476 GCF_009741785.1 Haloarcula sp. CBA1122 | reverse complement strand
TCCCGGGTCGCGCCCGAGCGGGAGCGTGACGAGTGGCACCGACCGCGTCTCGACGGGTGGGTCCGCCCGCGTCCGGCAGTCGTCACACTGGGCCTCCGGCCTGTCCGGTGGACAGCCGTAGGGACAGTCCGCGACCGCGCGCTGCTCGGGCAGCAGGTCGGCGAGGGCGCGCACGGCCGTCGATTTCGCCGTCCCCTTCTCGCCGCGAACGAGCAGGCCGTCGAGGTCGTCGTCTGTCGCGACGGCCAGCAACCCGTCTTTGAGGTCCCGCTGGCCCACCACGGCTGCGAAGGAGGCCTCCTGCGAAGCTTTTTTGCCGTCGCCGAGTACAACCATACTTGTATTAGTGCAAACGGAGATTTAATAACGTTATGCCACAGCTAGGACTCTACACCGCGACGGAGAACGAACTCGGGGCCGTCCAGCGGGCCGCGGACGAGGTCGACGCCGACCTCGTCGTGCGCTCGGAGAGCGACCTCGACGACGAGCCAGCGGTCGAGGCGTTCGTCGACGAACTGACAGACGCCGACGCCGTAATCCTGTGGCTCCACGGAGCCGAGGACAGCATGCCCGGCTACGAGATGGCCGTCGAGCGGTTGCGCGAGGCCGGCGTCCCGCTCGTGGTGAAAGCGACGGGCGACGCCTTCGCCTTCGAGGACACGTCGGTTCCGGACGAGCACCGCGACACCGTCTACGACTACCTCGACAAGGGCGGGGCGAGCAACGTCGCCAACTGCCTCCGCTACCTCGTGGCGCAGTACGGCGACGCCGACCCCTCGTACGACGAGCCGGTGACACTGCCAACGGAAGGAGTGTATCACCCTGACCATCCGGGCGCGAGCATCGACGACCTGCGGGCGACATTCGACCCGGCGGAGCCGACGGTCGCCGTGTGGTTCTACGAGTCCCACTGGACCCACGAGAACACCCGCTACGTCGACGCGCAGGTCCGGGCCATCGAGGCCCACGGGGCGAACGCGCTCCCGATATTCTGTGAACCGGCGACCGACGCCGAGGGCCAGTGGAACGCCGAACAGGTCACTGAGGAGTGGCTCCTCAATGCCGACGGCAACCCGCTGGTCGATGCAGTCTGCTCGTCGTTCATGTTCTCGCTGTCGATGGACGAACGCGGCCGCAGCGCCGACGACGAAGGCCAGAGCGCCGAGGACGTGTTCCTCGACAAACTCGGCGTCCCGGTCATCCAGACCGTGACGACGATGCGCTCCCGGTCCCGCTACGACAGCAGCGACACGGGCGTGATGGGCTTCGAACTCGCCCTTTCGGTGGCGCTGCCGGAGTTCGACGGCAACGTCATCACCCACCCCATCTCGGGCAAGGAGCGCACCGACGACGCCGCTGACATCGGCAGTGCGCCGAAACAGCACTTCCCCATCGACGACCGCATCGACCACGTCGCTCGGCTGGCGGTGAACTGGGCCGAACTGCGCCACACGCCAAACGACGAGAAGCAGGTCGCCGTCGTGTTGCACAACTACCCGCCCAGCGACGACGGTATCGGGACCGCGTTCGGGCTGGACTCGCCCGAGAGCACGGTGAACCTCTTGGAGGAACTGGACAGTCGCGGCTACGATTTGGGAGACACAATGCCCGACAGCGGCCAGTCCCTCGTCGAACGCCTCACCGCCCAACTGACGCTGGACGACCGCTGGGTCGCGCCCGAGGACGTGCGCGAGATGAGCGTCGACACCGTCTCGCCGGCCCAGTACGGCGAGTGGTTCGAGACGCTGGACGCGGACTTCCGCGAGAACGTCGTCGAGGAGTGGGGCGACCCGCCCGAGCGCCCGTTCGCAATTCCCGGCGTGGAGTTCGGAAACGTGCTCGTGACGGTCCAGCCCCCACGCGGGTTCGGCATGGACCCCTCGAAAGTGTACCACGACTCGGACCTCCAGCCGCCCCACGACTACGTCGCCTTCTACCGCTGGCTCCGCAACAGCTACGAGACGGACGCTGTCGTTCACCTCGGGACCCACGGCAGTCTGGAGTGGCTACCGGGCAAAACTGTCGGGCTGGACGGCGAGAGCGCGCCGGACCAGCTCATCGACGACATCCCGAACGTCTACCCGTACATCGTCAACAACCCCGGCGAGGGGACCCAGGCGAAGCGGCGGTCCTACGCCGCCATCGTGGACTACTTGACGCCGGTGATGGCCAACGCCGGGACCTACGACGACTTGGCCGACCTGGAAGAACTGGCCGACCGCTACCGCGAGGCCGGCATGGAAGACGCCCGGACCGACGACGGCGAGCACCTCGCCGAGCAGCTCCGCCAGACCGTCGACGAACTGGACCTCGCCGTCGAACTCGGCATCGCCGGCGAAATCGACGAGAAGGCCGACGTACGTGGCCCTGACGAAGCCGGGTCGACGCTCGCTGAGGGTGACGTGGCTGGCGACGACCTCGACATTGACGCTCTCGTCGAACGGGTCCACGAGTACCTCACCGACGTGAAGACGACGCAGATCCGGAAGGGGCTGCACACGATGGGCGAGCCGCCGGCCGACGACCGACTGGTCGACTACCTGGTCGCGCTCACGCGCCTCGAGAACCCCGGCGCGCCGTCCCTGCGCGAGAGCGTCGCTGGCGTGCTCGGCGTCGATTACGACAAACTGCGCAACGCCCCCGGCGAGTACGACGAGGCGCTGGGGATGACCTACGCCGAGGCCGCCGACCACGTCCACGAGACCAGCAAAGACCTCGTCCGGACGCTGGCCGAGCACGACTTCGACGTGCCCGAGAGCGAACTCGAAGACAGCACCTCGGAGGTGAACATGAACCTCCTCGTGGTCGACATCGAACCGCTCGGGGATGCTCGCGTGCGCTCGGGCGCACACGACGACCTGCGCGAGGCGCTGGCGTACATCTGCGAGGAGGCGGCCCCCCGGGTGGCCGGCGCAGCCGACGAGATTCCCCGCACCGCCGATGCTCTGGCTGGCGAGTACGTCCCACCCGGCGGCTCCGGCGCGCCGACCCGTGGCGGTGTCGACCTGCTCCCCACAGCCAGAAACTTCTACACACTGGACCCGCGGAAGGTCCCGGCCAAGACGGCGTGGGACGTGGGCAGCGAGGTCGCCGACGGCGTGCTGGAACGGCACGAGACCGACGAGGGCGAGTATCCCGAGGAAATCGGCGTCGTCGTCTGGGGCACGCCGACGGTTCGGACCCGCGGCGAGACAATTGCGCAGGTGCTCGCGCTGATGGGCGTCGAACCGGTCTGGTCCGACGCCGGCCGCGTCGAGGACGTGGAGCCGATTCCGCTCGAGGAACTCGGCCGCCCGCGCATCGACGTGACGACGCGGGTCTCCGGCCTGTTCCGCGATGCGTTCCCGGCGGCAGCGGGGGTCGTCCACGACGCCGTCGACGCCGTCGTCGACCTCGACGAACCGCACGAGATGAACTACGTGAAGAAACACGTCGAGGAGGAGACCAACGACCTTGTCGCCGACGGCATGGACGAGGGCGACGCCGAGAGCGCGGCGAAACACCGCGTGTTCACCACTCGCCCCGGCGGCTACGGTGCCGGGACCAACAAGGCCGTCGACGAGGGCAACTGGGACGACCGCTCGGACCTCGCCGACGTGTACGTCCAGTGGGGCGGCTACGCGATGGGGTCCCGGGGCCGGGTCAGCGACGCCCACGACGCCTTCGAGCGCCGCCTGTCCTCGGTCGACGCGACGGTCAAAATCGAGGACACCGCCGAACAGGACGAGTTCGACTCCTCGGACTGGTACGCCTTCCACGGCGGTTTCATCTCCGCAGTCACGGAAATCGCCGGCGAGGAGCCCAATTCCTACGTCGGGGACTCCTCGGATCCGGACAACGTCGACGTCTACACCAACGAGGAAAAGGTCCGGAAGGCGATGCGCGCCCGCGTGCTCAACCCCTCGTGGCTCGACTCGATGGAGGAACACGGCTACAAAGGAGCCGGGGACCTCTCGACGACGGTTGACGTGGTGCTGGGCTGGGACGCGACGACCGACGTGGTCAGCGACACGCTGTGGGAGGACGTGGCCGAACGCTACGCCTTCGACGCGGACCGTCAGGAGTGGCTCCGGGACGTGAACCCCTGGGCGCTGGATTCGATCACCGACACGCTACTCGAAGCTATCGACCGCGGGCTCTGGGACGCCGACGACGAGACGCGGGACCGCCTGCGGGATCTGAACCTGGAGGTGGACGGTGATTTGGAGGCCCGTGCCGGGGCTGGCTCCAGCAACGATTCGACAGAGGTGACCTCAGATGACGACTAACACAGACGACGCGACAGACGGCGACACGAACAGCGAGGACGACTTCGAGGAGTACGCCGACCTCGGCGCGACCACCTCGAACGCGATGGATATCGCGGAGACGTCGATGGACCGCGTCCGCGAACTCGTTTCGGACGAGACGCTGGCCGACCGCATCCGCCAGAAGTCCGTCCACGCGACCGGCGACCCAGAGTTCCAGCACCTGATGCGGTTCACCGGGACGGACGACGACGAACCGGTCCGTGCGGGGGCTCGCGCTGTCCTCGATGAACAACCCATCGTCACCGACATCACGATGGTCAAGGCCGGCATCACCGGCCGCGGGCACGACTGTCCGGTCCAGAAGGCCATCGGTAACGGCGCGGAACTGGCCGCCGAAACCGGGATGACCCGCACGGCCGCGTCAGTGCTCGAACTCGACAAGCAGGGCGTCTACGACGGGGCGATTGCCGTCGTCGGGAACGCGCCGACCGCCGCGCTCGCGCTGGCGGACTGCATTGAGGACGGCACGCGCCCGGCGGTCGTCGTCGCCACGCCCGTCGGCTTCGTCAAGGCCGCCGAGAGCCGAGAGCGGCTCCGCGAGGTCGCCGCCGAGCACGGCGTGCCGACCATCACGAACGTCGGCCGCCGCGGCGGGAGCGGACTGGCCGCCGGGCTGACGAACGAACTGGTGCACGTAGCCTCAGACGTACGAGACGGGGAACTCACGCTCGATGAGTAGCGACGACTACGACCTCGATAGCGGGCCGGACCCAGCGGCCATCGCGGCGAGCGCGCCCGAGGACCCCGACGCCGACCGGCCGGTCCACGCTGTCGGCATCGGCCCGGGGAACCTCGATTTCCTGACGCCGCGCGGTGAGCAGGCGATTCGCGAAGCTGACGTAGTCGTCGGCTTCGAGACGGTCGTCGACTTCGTCGCCGACCGGACCGACGCGGACCTGCTGACCTGTGGCTACCGGGACGAACTCGACACGCTGGAGACTTTCGCCGAACGCGTGGCCGACGGCGAGCGTGGGACTGCGGTGGCGATGGGTGACCCGAACCATTCGGGCTACCAGTTCGTCGGGAAGGTCCAGCGCGCCGTCGACCGGCCGGTTCGTATCGTGCCGGGCATCTCCTCGCTGCAACTGGCTGCCAGTCGCGCCCGGACGCCAATGGAGGACACGACCTTTGTGACGCTCCACAAGAGCGGCGACCTCTCCATCGACCTCGACCGGCTCCGGAGTGACGTGGGCGACCGACACCTGCTCGTGTTGCCGCGCCCCTTCGACCTGATGCCCGAAGACGTCGCAGCCGAACTGCTGGACGCTGGCGGCAACCCCGAGCTGCCGGTGCTGGTCTACGAGCGACTGACCCACGACGACGAGGACCGGACCGCGACGACGCTCGGCGATCTTGCCAAAGATGCTGGCGGTGGCGGCAGGGACGACACGCGGTTCTCGGACCTGTCGGTGTTCGTCGTGCGGCGAGACTGAGGCCGTTTTACTGCGGTCAGCTAACTGCGGCGGGCTCTTGCTGCCGCCGCCTGTATTCGTTTATCAGACGGAACGCCAGCACGTACCCGATAGCAGCGAACACGATGGCCAGGATGATGTTCCCCGTCCACAGTCGGACCAGCACGTCGCCGCCCATCGACATCGACACACCGTCGAATGATAGCCCGGGTATCGGCCCCAGAATCCGGTTGCCGAGCCAGAAGCTCGACGCGTACACGCCCCACTTGACTGGCGGATTGAGTATCAGCACCGAGGCAAACAGCGCGACCTTGCTGAGCTGTCTGAACAGGTACGCGAGGACGAGAAAGGCGATGAACCCAGTGCCAAGCGTCGGTAGCGCGGTGAGGAACACACCGACGCTGAAGCTCATCGCGACCTCTCGCGGAGAGTGGTCCTCTATCAGCGCGGTCACCAGCTTCTCTTTGACCTGTTCCCGCGTCTGCGCTACTCGTCGGCGAACCATCTACGTGCCAGAATGTACCGTGGGTACAAATCGCTTCCTCTCGTCGACGGGAGCTCGGCACTGCCGCCGCGACAGCCCTAATCGCCCTCGCCGTCGGTCGCCATCGGCCGGTTTGTGGCGGCCAGCGTCGCCTCGAACGTCTGTGGCGTGCGCGTGTCGGCCATCGTCCGTGCCGTCTCGACGGCGGTTGCGACGGCCTCGGTGACGAGCGGATGGTCGCCCAGCGTGTCAGTGTAGGCGAGCCCGCCTCTGTCGAGGTCGAGCTTGGCGGGAATCTGCGTCTCAGTTGCGTCGGTCGGCGCGAGAAAGAGCGGCACGGCGACGGCGTGGTCGTGGGTGAGGTTGTACCTGACACATTCGACGGCGGGGTTTTGCAGCAGATAGCACGGTTCGACCTCGCCGAAGGCCGACCGCTCGCGCAGGCGCTCGGCGTGGTACTCCGTCACCTGCCGCTGATACGGCTTGCCGCTGGAGCCGAAGGCAACGAGTGCGACGGACGAATCGGCAGCTTCCGGTACCGCAGCGGCGGCACGATCACGGAGCGCTTCGGTCAGCAGTGGGCTTCGCCCAACCGGTTCGCAGTAATGCGTCTCGGCGTCGACCTCCTCGAGCGCCGCCGGAACGTCCGTGACTGTCGTGTGGTCGTGAGCGACGGTCATCGGGAGCGCAAACACCCGGTCCGCATCGATGGCTACCAGTTCGTCGCGTAACTCCCGACGGGGTTCGTGGTCGTAGGTCAGCACCCTCACGTCGGTGGCTACCCCGCGCTCGCGCAGACGGCGAGCGTGTGTCTCGTAGGGCGTAGCGCGTGACGTGTCCCGACCGATGAGCAGGAGTGTGTCGTGTGGCATTGGTAGCTCCTAACGCTAAAACAAGCTGAGTTGTTTTAGCGAAAGTTGGCTTGCCTGAACGTTGGCAGGAACCCACTAATACCTTTGGGTCCCCCGTCGTACCGGCTATCGACGACCGTCTGTGCAGCGCAGCGGGCACCGGGTCTTATGGATGCTGGACCGCAATCTCGGGCTATGGACGTGACCGAGAGTGACCTGCCCGGCGTGGGAAAGAAACACGAGGTGGACATCGGCGGTGGCCAACAACTGGTCGTCGTGACCCACAACACGGGCACTCGCGAACTGTATCTGAGAGAGAGCGAGGACGCCGACTCTGTGAAGTTGCTCGAACTCTCTGACCGGATGGCTCGGATAGTCGGCACGATACTCGAAGGCGCGTACTTCCAGCCGGTCGAATCCAATCACGTCGAGACGATGCTGTCGGAGGGCACGCTGCTCGAGTGGTACGCAGTCGAGGACGACTCACCGCTGGTCGGTGAGACGCTGGCTGGCGCTGATGTCGGTCAGCGGACTGGCGTCACTGTCGTCGCGATACAGCGCGACGACGACGTCATCGCCGCCCCCGCGTCCACCGCCGAAATCGAGGCCGGTGACACAATCGTCGTCATCGGCGAACGCGACAACTGTGAGCGGTTCGAGCAGCTCCTTGGCGGAGAGCTGTAGACAGATGCCTGTAGCCGGCTCGTTGGGGGGCTACCGCCGTGGCTGACCTGCTCGGTATCGGTGTGTTGTTCGCCGCCGTCGCGGTCGCTACCCTCGTCGCCGTGTGGCTGAACAAGTCGGTGATTCCGTTCTACATCGTCTTTGGGATGGTGCTGTCGCCGTCGGTTGCGGGGCAATTCTCCGTCGCCGGCTACGGCCTCCCCGTCGTCGAGTCCTCCGAGTTCATCGAACTCGGCGCGGAGCTCGGTATCGTCTTCCTGCTGTTTTTCCTCGGGCTTGAGTTCAATCTCGACCGGCTGCTGGACCGCTGGGAGCGCATCACCAGAGCGGGGACCATCGACCTCGCCATCAACTTCGGTGCCGGTCTCCTGCTCGGGTTCGCGCTGTTTCGCGACCCGCTCGCGGCCTTTCTGGTCGCTGGCATCGTCTACATCTCCTCGTCGGCCATCATCACGAAGTCGCTCATCGACCTCGGCTGGATCGCCAACGACGAGGCCGACCCGTTGCTCGGGACGCTCGTGTTCGAGGACCTGGTCATCGCAGTGTATCTCACGATAGCCGCCGCTCTCGTCGACGGCGGGTCCGACGTGGGGGCCGCCGTGACCTCCGTCGGCGTCGCGCTCTCGTTCATCGTCGCGCTCCTGCTCCTGGCCCGCTACGGGACGCCGTGGTTCGAGCGGGCCCTGCAGACGAACTCGAATGAGTTCACAGTGATACGAGCCGTCGGCATCACGGTTCTCGTCTCCGGCATCGCCCTCGCTATCGGCGTCAGCGAAGCTGTCGCTGCCTTTTTCGTCGGGATGGCCTTCGCCTCGACCACCCACACACATAAACTGGAGAACCTGTTGGAGCCTGTCCGCGACACGTTTGCAGCGGTGTTTTTCTTCTGGATCGGCGTCGAGACCGACTCCCGATTGTTCGCAAGCGTCGCGGGGCTGGTCGCCGCCGCTGTCGTCGTCACCACGCCGACGAAAATCCTGTCGGGCTATCTGGGCGGCCGCGCGTACGACCTCGACCCCCGTCGGTCGATACGCGTCGGCCTCGGCATGGTCACTCGCGGCGAGTTCTCTCTGATCATCGCCGCCGTCGCACTGACCGGCGCAGGCACGTCGCTGTCGTCCGAGCTAGCCAACGCCGTCTACTCCTTTACTGTCGCCTACGTGCTCGTGATGAGTATTCTCGGGACGATGCTGATGCAGTACTCTGCTCCCTTCGAGGACTTTGCAACGGCCCGCTTCGGGGCGGAGTAACGAGAAAAATGTGGGGGCGGCCCTACAGTTCGCTGTCGGGAACGACGACGACCTTCCCGAAGCCTTCGCGGTCCTCGATTATCTCGTGTGCCCGAGCGATCTCGCTCATCGGCAGCGTCTCGCGGACTCGCGGCTCCATCTCTCCTTGCCAGACCAGATCAAGCACTTCGTCGGCCTGCCCCGGGGTGGCCATCGTCGAGCCGATGACCTGCAACTGGTTCCAGAAGATGCGGTTGATGTCCGTCTCCGGGTTGCCGCCGGTGGTCGCGCCGCAGGTGACGACCCGGCCGCCCTTGACGAGGCTTTTGAGCGAGTCCTGCCATGTCTGTGCGCCGATGTGATCGACAACCATGTCGACGCCGCGGCCGTCGGTCAGGTCCCGAATCTCGCTCGCGAAGTCCGCCTCCTCGTAGTTGATGGTGTGGTCCGCGCCCAGTTCTTCGGCGTAGTCGAGCTTTTCCTGGCTGCTGGCAGTGGCGAACACCTCAGCGCCGGCGTGGTCGGCTATCTGGACGGCCGCGTGGCCGACACCGCCGGAGGCACCGAGAACGAGAACGGACTCGCCGGCCTTCAGGTCGCCGCGGTCACGGAGCATCCGCCAGGCGGTCTGGAACACCAGTGGCGACGCGGCGGCCGTCTCCCAGTCGACGCCCTCCGGGACTGGCGTGAGATTCTCCGCTGGCACGGCGGCGTACTCGCTGTGGACACCCCGGACGTGCTCGCCGATGATGTGGAAATCAGGCGCGAGCGTCGGGTCGCCCTTCCGCGTGAACTCGTCGCCACCGCCGCTCTTGCCGGCGAGGACGGCGACGCGGTCGCCCGGCTCGAACCGCGAAACGCCGTCGCCCACCTCGTCGACGACCCCGGCGGCGTCACTCCCCGGGATGTGTGGCATATCGAGGTCGATGCCGGGGAGTCCGCGACGGGTCCAGATGTCGAGGTGGTTCAGTGCGGCCGCCTTCACGTCGATGACGACCTCGTCGCGGCCCGGTTCGGGGTCGGGAAACTCGCCATACTCGAGCACATCACGATCGCCGTGACTGTCGAACTGAACGGCTTGCATCGTCATCACTTCCCGTGGCTCGCTTATAAACGCCAGCCTCCCGGAGGCTATTCTGGTTGTCGTCGCCAGTGTTCGGTCTACCAGCGCCGCTCAATCTGTGTCTATTGCTTATTCTATTCTGTCTATGCACTGTATGGTTACAGAATACACATCTTCTCTCTATCTAGCCGACTTCTATTATTATCTATCGTATATGCGGCCATATCAGCCTGAGATACTGTGGATATCTGGAGATAAAAACACAAAAGACGCTAATTCAGATATCCGAGCGTCCTTCTCGGCCTTGCAACACTGTCTGGGCTTGGTGTGTGCTACTACTCACCACTGCTGGCTCGATGAGGAGCATACTTATCGCTCGAACCCGTTCTCTACGGCACCAATGACACACACATCAAACACACCCACTGGTCGCTCTCGGGCCGTTCCGACACGCGACTGCGTGGCTCCTCGCTGTGGGACAGCGGTGACCGACCGATGAATCTCTCGCTCGTTATCGTCGCGACGATGACTGGCGTCGCAACCGGCGTCGTGTTCGGACTGCTTGACGTTCCCATTCCGGCCCCACCGAATCTCGCCGGTGTCATGGGTATCCTCGGAATCCTCGTCGGCTATCGCCTCATCGAGTACTTCGACGTCGGCGTCAGCCTGCTGTCGTTGCTGAAGGTCTGAGACGATAGAGCGCTTTTCGGACCTGAGCGTCCCAGCTTCTCGCTATCAGAACGACAGTGACGGCAGTGACGACACTGCCGCCGTCAGTGGTCCGCGTGCTCGGTTCCGTTGTGGTGCTGGTGAGAGCTTTCGTTCCCGCCGTGGTCGGTTCCAGCCTCCCCGTGATCGTGATCGCGAGTGAGGCGGCCGTGGTACGTGTCGAGCGTCCGTTCGAGGAGCGCGGTCCGCGTCTCGTGGCCCTCGACGACCGGTTCGACCCACCGCGATTCGGTTCGCCAGTAGCCCATCACGTCGCCGGACGGCTCGATCACCTCCGCGTCGAGGCCCTCGACCCCCCAGTCGTCCGTGTACGCCTGGATGAACGAGACGACGACCGTCTCGATGCCGGCCGCGAGTTCGTGGCCGCGCGTGCTCTTCGTGACGTACGTCAGCCTGACGCGGCTGTCTTCGACGGCGAGCGAGTCGATGTCGACGAACCACTTCCGCAGGTTGGACTCGAACGCGGCCAGTTCGGTGTCGGCAGTACCGTCGGCTTCGTCGTCGCTACCTGCGTGTTCGTTGCCGTGGCTGTGTCCCTCGCCATGGTCGTGACTGCCGTCTGTGTGCGTGTGGCCGTGCGCCTCGTCGTGATGTGGCCCATCGTCTCCCTGCGCGGGCGTTGGCGTCGAGCCGCCGGCCCCGATGTCGTCCGACTGGCTGTTCTGCGTCCCGCCGAGGCTGCTACAGCCTGCGCTGGTCGCCGCAGCCAGCGCGAGGGTTCCGAGGAACCCACGCCGACTCCGTCGCTGGCTGGTGTCCCGCATGGATCAGGTCCTCCGTCGTGTTGCGAGCAGCGCCGCGCCGATGAGCGCGAACAGTGTGACGACGGCGGTGAACCCGGGTCCGGACGCGGCGGTCGTCTCCGACTCCGCGGTTGCAGTGTCATCCGCTGCTGTTGCCGCTGACTCGCCCTCGGTGTCCGCCGGCGTCGCAGTCCCCGTAGTGCCGCCGGATTCGCCGTTGCCGTCAGTCCCGGATTCGGCCTGCTGGTCGGTCGAAATCCAGACCGGGCTGGTCAGCGCTCGGTCGCCGTCCTCGTCGACGACGCGGAAGGCGACCCAGGCGTTCCCGTCGATGTCCACGTCAGTGCTCATGGTGTCGTTCGTCCCGTCGAGCGTGACGTTCGAGACCGTCGTGCCGTTCCGGATGACCTCGGCGTAGGCCAGTTCGTCGAGGTTCCGGACCGTTGCGGACGCCTCTACGGACGACCCGGCGGTCGTGTTCACGGTCTCGCCAGGCATCCTGTCGTCGACGGTGAACTCGACGGCGGGACCGTACGTCGCGTACGTATGTCCGTCTTTCACGGACTGGGCCCACTTCTCAGGCGTGACGGGTCCCTCAACGTATGCCCGCGTGCGGGCGGTGCCGTATTTCGCCGGGAAGCACTGCGAACAGTGGTCGTCGCTGACACCGGTCGCCGTGATCTCGTAGCCCTCGTTCCAGAGGGTGAACAGCCCCTGAACGCTGGCAGCGTCGGATTCGCCGTACGGACCGTTGTACGCCTCGATGGCGTCGACCATCGGAAGGTACTCCTCGTGTTGGCCGGGCGCACTGTCGAGGCTGACAAAGCGGTCACCCGGATGGTTGATCTGGAACACCGTTGCGTTGTGTCGGTTCCGGGACTCCTCGATGAACTCCACGAGGGTCCCGTCGGAGTCGACCATCTCCTCGCCGTGCATCGGGTAGGGGTTGAAGTGCCCGAGGTCACCGGTGGTTATCTCTTCGCTCCGGATGAACATGATGTCGCGCTCTGCGGCCTGTGACTCCATCGAGCCCCAGCCGCCGATGGCGTTGTGGTCGGAAATGAACACCGCGTCGACGCCCGCCGATTTCTGGATGGCGACGAAGTTGTCGATGGGCGTCTTGCCGTCGAAGCTGACGCTGCTGTGGGCGTGGGGATCGATGCCGACCCAGTTGCGCTCGCTGGGGTCCAGCTCCTCGGTGAACGTCGCGTTGACGCTGACTTTCTCGCCGGGCGTCACCGAGATGTTCTTCTCGACTGGTTCGGCGATGTAGCCGGTCCCGTGGTTGAACACCAGCGTGTAGTTGCCGGGCGGAAGCTGGAACGAGGCCGTGCCGGCCGGCGTCGTCCGGGTGTAGACGGTCTGGACCGCGGTGCCGCCGTCGAGCACCGTAATCCGGGCATCGGCGGGACTGACCTCGCCCTCGTCGTCTATCGTTGCGGTGACGTTGACGGGAGCCGGTCCTTCTAGCGAGTCGAAGTCGGCGGTTGTCGTTTCGCCGCCGCTGACGGTGACGGACTTGGGCTCTGATGCTGCGAACCCGCTGGCATCGGCCGTCAGCGTGTACTCACCGGCGGGGAGTTCGAGTTCGTACGTTCCGGTCTCCGACCCGACGGTGTAGGTGAACGCGCGGTCGCCCTTCGAGGCGGTGACTGTGGCCTGTGAGACGGACTCGTTGTCCGTGCTTTCGATACTGCCAGTCACCGTCCCTGTCTCGGTTCCCTGCTGCTTGTTGTAGTACTCGCTGGTCGCGCTACTTGAACCGTCCTCGCCGACGAAGAGAGCGAACTCCGCTGACCGCGTTTCGCCGGGGTCGAGACGGTGTTCGAGCCACGGGTCAATCCAGGTTGTGGAACCCGTGTACGAGGTAAAGGAGTCGTTCCCGCCCCAGACGCCGTAGCTCACGCGGTCACCAGTGAGCGCGGCCCAGGGCTGGTCGAGTGTGTCGGCACTCACTGGCGGCGAGCGCGTCTCCTCGATTCTCCCCGAACCGGGGAGCCAGGTCGACTGCCCCTCGGAACTCAGTGCTGCCCCGCTCTGGAGACGCTCGGAATCATTGACCGGAAGGCGCTGGTCGCCGCCGTTCTCCATCGTGGTGTTGATCCAGATGTGGCTGGAATTGGCCGGCAGCGTGTACGTCGTCGTGACTGAAACGTTCGGGTTCGTACTGACGTGGCCGGTCGCGGTGACGACTGCTGCGTCGTTCGGACCGGTTGCGTTCTGGCGCTCGAAGGACTCGTAGTTCGGCCACGTTCCGAAGTTGTTGAACGCGAACTCGGCGACGCCGATCTGGTCGGTCGTCAGCCCGTACGCGTTGGCGTCGTAGATACCGCCCGGCAACGTGCCGAAAGGACCGTTAGTTTCAGTGCCGATAGCGGCGGCGACTTCGCTGTTTTTCAGGACGATGGTCTCGTTCGCCGGCGTCTCGCCGCCCTTGATTTGCTCGCCGGTGACGGCGACCGGCCTGTCCGGTCGCTCGACGTGGCCCGACGAGGCCAGCCACTTCACCGTTCGGAAGAGGAACGGCCGCGTATCGGTCTGCTGGTGTTCGGCCTGCCACTCGTCGGTGAGATACGTCGTGAGCGACTTCTGGCTGCCGAAGGCGACGACGCGGCCGTTGTCACCGATGTCCCACGTCGCGGCCGCACCGACGATGCGCTCGCCGCGGGGGTACTCTTTCTCTGTCGTGGAGTAGGTGTACTCGTAGGTATCGCTGTCACCGTACAGCAGCGGGGCCTGCGTCCCGTTTTCCGTGTCGGTGACGTTGAGACTGACCCCGTCGTACTCTACGGTGTCGACGTTGTTCATTATCGGATGGCGGCCCGTGTTGTGCAGGATGACCCGCCACTCGTAGTCCTCGACGGTCTTGTTGGTCGGATCTTGAACGTTCCGGAGCCACTTGTCGCTCTCGCCGTTGAAGTGGAGGCCGTACGGGTCGGTGATGTCGTTGAGCTTGCCGGCGTGGCCCTGTAGTGGTGAGGTCCAGTCCCCGACGACGAACAGGCTGCCGCCGTTTCTGACGTACTCGTCGATTGCATCCTGCTCGGCCTCGCTATAGGCCGTCTGGGGGACGGGAATGATGACCACGTCGTAGTCCGACAGCCCGTTCGCGGCCGAACTGTTCCACGAGGTCAGCCCGCCGGTCGTCGACCGTTTCGTGTCGACGTCGTACCCGCGTTCGCTGAGTCGGTTTGCGAACTTCGTGAACGTCGAGCCCTGATGACTCCCGTCGATCAACACGTCGACGCCGGCACCGCTGTTGTTGAGATCGACGGAATCATCAGGAACCGGACAGCTCCCGTCGAGCTGACAGGTCGCCCCACCAGCCGAAGCCGTCTGTGTTGCTGTCTGACTGTTCGCCGTTGCTAGCTCGTTTTGTTCGCTCGGTGCAGCAGCGGCGCTTCCGAGGAAGCCGGTGCTGACAACCGACAAAACGAGTAGTACGCTGAGTAGTACTGGCCGTATGTGATTTCTATCCATCACTTCCTGTACGGTATTGTGACTATATAGTTAAAATTTATGATAGACGCACTGTTGCCGGATACTGACTGTTCTCCGTAACGAATGATCGACTTTCCCCCTGAGCTGTGGCCCGGACTTCGGGGATGGATGAACCCTCAGCTGTCCCCCAGTATCGCACCGCTTGGGCAGTATAAGACGGCTTTGGCGGACACACCTGGTCTGTCGGCCACACATTCCGACACACGGATTGTGGTAGCGACGACGGCCCGACAGATCGCCCACAGGTCTGTCTCCGGCGGTGTCCGTGTCACAACCGGTACGTACCAGCTTTTAAGACCCGATGGGCGGAACTTCGGAGGTATGTCACGCAAAGTCTTCTTTGATACGGACCCTGGCTGCGACGACGCGGTCATGCTGGCGATGGCGCTCGGTCACGATGCAATCGACGTTGTCGGTCTCTCGACTGTCTGCGGGAACACGACTATCGAGAACACGACGCGAAACGCCCACGCGATACTGGGCCTCGGTGGCTACGACGTTCCGGTGTCCCGGGGCTGTGGGCGTCCGCTCGTCGACGATCTCACGACCGCCGAGTGGATTCACGGCGAGAACGGGCTCCACGGCGACATCCCCGACGCCGACGGCGACACGCGGGACATCCACGGGGCCGACGCAATCGTCGAAGCCGCCCACGAGTACGGGGACGAACTGACGATCGCAGCCGTCGGTCCGCTTCCGAATCTGGCGATCGCACTGGCCAAGGAGCCCCGGTTACCCGACCTCGTCGAGGACATCTATCTCATGGGTGGGGCGGCGATGACGACCGGGAACGTGACGCCGATGGCCGAGGCCAACTTCCACAACGACCCCGCGGCGGCCAGCCGCGTCCTGCAGGACGCCAACACGCGGATGGTCGGCCTGGACGTGACCAACCGCGCCACCGTCTCCCCCGAGTTCATCGAGGAGTTCCGCACGGCCGACGGCGTCCGCGGAACCATCGCCGAGTGGCTCGACTACCGACCCGACTCCGGGACCTACCCGCTGGCCGACGCGCCGGCTATCCACGACGCCGCCGTCGTCGCCGATCTCATCGACGACTCGGTCCTCGGCTTCGAAGAGTACCACGTTGAGGTAGACACGACCGGCGGTCCCTGCCACGGCGCGGTTATCTGTGACGAGCACGGCACGACCGACAACAAACCCAACAATCGTGTCGCTGTCGACATCGACGTGGACCGCTACCGCGAGGTTCTCGAAACTGGCATCAGAGCGTACGCGGCGGAATGATTCATACCCTTCTGTGACGGCTGCTTGCGGCGCTATTCGTAGATGTGGACGCTCCCGGTGGTGTTGTCCTCGATGTAGTCCCAGTCGTACTCCACGCCCAGGCCGGGACCGTCAGGGACGCTGACCGTCCCGTCGTCGTCGACCGCATCCATCAGGTCGGAGTAGCCGCCCTCGTACACCGGCGGCTGGGTGTTCTGGCAGTCCGGGTGGACCAGCGCCATCTCGTAGTAGTTCGAGTTCCGGCAGGCGGCGATGCAGTGGCGCTGGGCGGGGCCGGGTGCGTGGAACTCCACGTCGAGGCCGTACGCTTCGGCCATGCGAGCCACCTTGATCGCGCCGGTGATGCCTGCATCGTACTCGGGGTCGGCTCGGAGGAAGTCGGTTGCCTCGCTGGCGGCGAAGTCGGATTTGATCTCCAGTCCGCGGATGTGTTCAGTCTGGAGGATCGGCGTGTCGAGTTTCTGTGCCAGCTTCTTGTGGGCGTGCTGTGAGATACCGCCGTCGCGGAACGGGTCCTCGTACCAGAAGAAGCCCTGTTCATCGAGCGCCCGGCCCAGTTCCAGCGCGTCGGCGAACGTCTCCAGTTCGCAGGCGGGGTCGTGCATCAGGTCCATCTCGTCGCCAACCGCTTCGCCGACGGCGTGGACTGCCTCGACTTCGCGGTCGAGACTTCGGGCGTCGTCGCCGCCGCCCCAGCCGTGAATCTTGAAGCCGCCGAAGCCCTCGTCGCGGCACTCCTCGGCGAAGTCGGCGAAGGCCTCGGGCGAGTCCAGCCCGCCCGCGTCGTCGCCGTGGTACGTCGACGCGTAGGTGGGGATACGCTCGCGGTAGGTCCCCAGCAGTTCGTGAATCGGCGCGTCGTAGTACTTGCCGGCGAAGTCCCACAGCGCGATATCGATCGGGCCGATGCCCATCCGGTCGTACTTCCGGAGCGCGCGCTTGCATTCGGACCAGTGTTTCTCGCGTTTCAGCGGGTCCTTGCCGATGAGGTACTTCGCGATGATGTTGTACTGGGCGGCTGCCGGCGAGTTCCCGCCGACGTACTCGCCCGTGATTCCCTCGTCAGTGTGAATCTGTACGCCGAACAGTTTCCGCGTGGTTGTCTCGCCCGGCGCATAGACCAGATTGAAGCCGTGCTTGTCGGTCCCGACGTCATTAAGGGGGTACTCGAACTCTCGGCTTTCGATCCTCGTTATCGTTGGCGACATTTGCCGGACATACTGTGGTGGGGATATTAAAGCTACCCCGCGACAGATACGCCGTCTCTGTTTGAGCGGCCGGCACAGCAGCGACCGGAACCACGGTCTCACTCAGTCCAGCGCGTCAATACGGCGAATACCGGCCTCACCCAGCCGAACCGAACAGCCGATGTACAGCGGCTCGATGACTCGGGGGTAGTCGAACGACACCGCGTGCTCGTGGAGCACCTTCGGGTCGCCGGCTTCGCCCTGCCACATATCGTGATGTGAGGGGAGCAACCGGGATAGCTGGAGCTGATTTGCGGCCTCGATAATCTCGTTTTCGTCCATGTACCACTTCGTTCTGACACCGCAGTCCGGCTCGGGCTCGTAGATAGAGCCGACGGTGCCAAACGCCAGCGCGCCCACGTCGATGTCGAACTGTTCGCCGACGTCGGCAAACGCCTCGGCAGGCCGGCTATCGCCGGCGTGGAAGAACGTCCCGGCGTCGTGCTTGATGACGTACCCCACCGGTTCGATGGCGTCGGGGTCGTTGGTGCCAGTAACGTGAACGGTGAAATCGCCGACAGCGAACTCGTCGCCGACGGTGATTTCGTTGCGCTTCTCGTCGGGCACCCGCATCTCACCGTCGTAGTCCGGAGAGTCGTACGACGCCGACGGCGCATACAGGTCCGCTCCGAGGTCCTCGACCAGCGGGCCGTACGACGGCGGGTGCATGTGGTCGATGTGTTCATGTGTGACGAGCGTGGCATCACACTGGGTCGCGTCGGCGGGGTCCATCGGTACCGGAATCATGCGGATGAGGTTCGGCGGGTCGCCAGTCCCGAAGTAGGGGTCGATGTACAGCGTCGTCGACTGCGACCGGAGTACGAAGCCGTTACAGCCGAGATACCAGATTACGACGCCATCGCCGGGGTCTGTCGCCTCTATCTCGTCGTGGACGAACCAGTCGTCCCACGTTGACTGAACCATGCGCCGAACTACGCCTGGCCGGGTCAAAAAATCTCGTACCGCATTCAGTCGAGTGTGACTGTCGACTCCGTCTCGGAGGCCTCGTAGATTGCCTTGATCGTGTTGATGTCGACGAGGCCGTGTTCACCGTCGGCGTAGGGCTCAGTGTCGGTCAGCAGACAGTGGGCGAAGTACTCGAACTCTTCTTCCATCTGATCGATCTGTTCGAAGTCGATGTCGACCGTCGTTCCCTCGTGAGAAAGCTGGAGCGCGCGGTCGTCCCAGGGATAGAAGGCCGGTTCGACGCGGACCTTGCCCTCGGTTCCGAGTACGGAGATGTGACTGTCGAGATGGGCGTTCTGGCTGGCTGTACACATCGCGTACATGTGGCCGGGGAAATCTAACTGGAACGCGCCGTGTTCGTCTGGCACGTCGGCGAACTCTTCCTGTACCGATGCGACAGTCCCCCGGACGGCCACGGGGTCGGCATCCAGCAGGAATCGGCTCGTGTTCAGCGGATAGAGGCCGATATCCATCACGGCACAGCCGCCGGAAAGCTCCCCGTCCAGCCGCCACTGGTCGGGGTCGGGGACGAGTTCGAGGATGGGCTCGGTCATATTCCCGTGGACGAACAGCGGTTCGCCGATGTACCCTTCGTCGATGAGGTCTTTCGCCCGCCGGACGGCTGGCTCGGTGTGCATCCGGTAGGCGATCATCAGCGTCGCGTCGTGCTCGTCACAGACCTCGACCATTCGCTCGGCGCGCTCGATGGTGGCCTCCATCGGCTTCTCACAGAGGATTGCCTTCCCCAGTTCTGCCGCCGTCTCGACGTAGGGGAGGTGGAGCGCGTTCGGGGTGACAATGTAGACGGCGTCGTACGCATCGCTCGCAGCCCCGTCGTGGAACTCCTCGTAGGTGATCGCGTGTTCGACTGTCTCCGAATCAGCGGCCACATCGGCCGCCTTCTCGCGGTCACTGCTGACCAGCACAGTCGTTTCACAGAGGTCCCCCGCGTCGACGGCGGGCATCGCCTGTTCGGTGGTCCACCAGCCGACGCCGATCATCGCGAACCGTACTGGATCGTTGGTCTCTGTCTGTTCCTGCCAGTCTCGACGGTCGAATCCTCCCGTGAGCGCGTCAACGTTCATGCCACTGCCATCGACTGGCTGGATATTATCTTTTGTGTTGGCACGCCCGTGTCAGCTCCCGCTGTTCCAGAGTAGCGAATGGTAGTTCGTCTGTTGAGTAAACTAGTCCCAGCAGATGACATAGATGTTTGGTATTATGGAACGATATGACAGTCTCACCCGCATATATTCTACAGCGACCCGTCGATAATCCGGGCGGAAAATACTGTTTCACGGGCCGTCTGTGGACTGTCTTCGTCTACGCTCTCCGGTTTCCGTATCGAGAATAACGACAGTACAACCGTTACGGGAACATTCCATAATACTGAACGGACTGTCGAGAGTGGAGCGCCACGGTTCGTTTGACAAGGGGGCCGCTTCGAAGCTCCGCCCCGCTCGCTGTGTTCACATGGGGTGTCTACAATGACTGCCAACGATAGAACGGCGCTGCGCCCAATCGGATACCGGTCCCGTTTCTCGCCGTATTCTGACCGGTCCGGCTAGTGGCACTTCGCGGTAGTGAAACTTGCTTCGGATGCCGGGGCGCTAATAACGAGAGTGGAACGTCTGTACGGGACAGACAGTGTCGATGCTGGGACCGTTCCACCATCGTCGGCCGGTTGGGCTACGACCATGACTTTGTACGCTCGCTCTTGCGGTGGACAAGAGCAACAGGATATTAAGAATAATACTATATAACTTTATTGTAACAGAAACTACACTCCACCGTCAGCGACGGTGGCCGCCTCGATTAGCTGTTGCGGTACACCGTCTTGATGTAGCTGAAGAACTCCAGCCCGGCGTCGCCCTGCTCGCGGTAGGTGTTCGTCGAGGAGCGCTTGAGGCCGCCGAAGGGAACGTGCAGTTCCAGTCCGGTCGTCTTCTCGTTGACCTTGACCACACCAGACTCGGAGCGCTCGATGAACTCGTTTTCCTCCTCGATTCGGTCGGTCACGATGCTGGCCGAGAGCCCGTAGTCGATGTCGTTGGCGACCTCGACACCTTCGTCGAAGTCGGAGACAGGAATCACGGCGAGCACCGGCCCGAACACCTCTTCCTGTGCGATGCGCATGTCAGGTTCGACGTCGGAGAAGACGGCCGGCGAGATGAAGTTCCCGGCGTCGTACTCGCCACCAGCGAGCTCTTCGCCGCCCGTTTCGAGGGTTGCTCCCTCCGACTGTGCGATGTCGATGTACTCCAGGCTCCCCGCGAGCTCGTCCTCACTGACGTGGGGACCCATGCCGGCCCGGTCGAGGCCGTTTCCGATCTCGAGCGACTCTGCATAGTCGACGACGGCGTCGAGGAACTCGTCGTACACGTCCTCGTGGACGATGGCCCGGGACGTGGCCGTACAGGCCTGGCCCGTCCCGCCGAAGGCCCCTGCTCCGACGATGTCGGCCGCTTTGTCCACGTCGGCGCTCGGCATGACAACGGTCGGGTTCTTCCCGCCCATCTCTGCCTGCGCGCGCTTCCCGTTGCTTGTCGCCTGTTCGTAGACGTGCTCGCCGACGGCCGCGCTGCCGGTGAACGACACTACGTCGACATCCTCGTGGGTGGTCAGTCGCTCGCCGACCTCGCTACCGGGGCCACAGACGAGATTGATAGCGCCGTCCGGAATCCCGGCCTCGTCCAGCGCCTCGACGATCATCGCGCCGACGGTCGGGGCCTGCATCGCGGGCTTGATGACGACGGTGTTGCCGACCGCAAGCGCCGGGGCGATCTTCCAGGCCGGAATCGCGATGGGGTAGTTCCACGGCGTGATAAGCGCCGCGACGCCCATCGGCTCTTTTTTCGTCTGCAGACCGGCGCGGCCGCCGCTTGGCTGTTTGACAGTGCCGCCGAAGTCGCGGGCCTTCTCCGCGTAGTAATAGAAGATATCAATCGCACGCTGTACCTCGCCCTCGGCTTCGCCGAGCGGTTTCCCCTCTTCGCGGGTCAGCGTCTCCGCAAGCTCGTCTTTCCGGGACTTCAGGATTTCACCGGTCTCACGCAGGAGCACGCCGCGCTCCGGGCCAGGCATTCCGCCCCATTCGTCTGTTGCTTCCGCCGCGGCCGCGACCGCTTCGTCGGCGTCCGCCGCCGAGGCCACCGGAACCGTGCTGACGACGTCAGTCTCGTCTGCCGGGTTCGTGACGTCCTGTGTCTCTCCGCTCCCGGTCCACTCACCGCCGATATAGTTCTCATACGTCTGCGTCATACGTTTGATTCATCTCATTCCCAATACTTACGCGTTTCCCATCCTTCGCTGTGCCGCGTCGTTCGACGGTATGGAACGACCGGTGGGTCACGGGGGAATGCTGGATAACAGGCACCGTAGCCAGTGTACCCAGCGTCGCCGGTCCAACCCCGAATTCGCGATGCCCGACTCACAGCGGAACCGCAATTGAAGGCACTAAAATAGCTACCGCTGTCAAACAGCACGACAATACGATCTGTGTGTTGCCAGATCTGTCACAACGTCAGCGTGGCCGCGTTGCGGTATCTGCGTTGCTTGGAAATTACTATTCGTCGGTCCGTACCGGTCTCCCTGAGCTATTCGCATTCTGTTGCCGTGTCGCTACGACTGATCGCTGCTGCGCCTCCTCCTAGTATATAAATCTATCTCATAGTATAACATGTGTATGTATGTTATTGATCCGCTGCTGGTAGTTGCTGGACTGGCCGCCGCCCGAGTCGCTCTCCCGACATTTGATATAGCGGTATTTAATTTATAGCGATAAACAGCACCGACGAAAAAATATCAGCCAATGCGCTGTAGTACGCCCAAAGGCTCTTGAACCGGGTCGAATCTACCACGCGAACGGTGCCGGTGTTACCCTCAGATTTCAGAATATGGGTAACAAGTGGACAAGTGTGAACACAAATACTGTACTACTCTCTCCAGAATTAACTATTTAGTACTACCAGATGATACTGACGCCCGTACCGAAATTAAACCCGGGCCAGCTCGTCGCTGTCCACTCTTTCGAGAAGCGCGTCAACAAGTGCGCTCTTCCGGTGTGAGACAAGCAGATGGCAGTAAATGTCGTCTTCGCTGTCCGCACCACAGTTACACAGCGGGCATCCGTATGTGTGGCTCTTTGCCCCCTCGGTCGCTCGCTGCGGGATGCTGGCTTGCATATGCGGATGTAAGGGCCTTGCCGAACATAGCGGTTTCTAGGACCGCTATGTTGCTCTCAATGTGCATATAGAGACTCTCCCCGTGTCAGCCTCAGACGCGACACATCCGGCTGCTCACTCACCTCGACGAGATTGGTGTACAATGTTCGTATCTCTCTCACCCTCAAACGAGACTGTCGTTGGTCAGACACGCCCGCCAAAACCGACGTGTTTCGACCGGTATCTACCACGAAGAATACCGATTCTTAGTCATATATCTCCTATATGTTTACTGAAATGCAAGATATATCTCTAAAAGAGCTAGTGTGCATATACTACGGCGCTACCGACCGTCGCTGAACGACGCAGCTACCGACGGCTGCCTGACGACTCACTCACCCTCGCGGAACTACCGTGCTGCGATCTCCTGTAGCCGCTGTATCCGTTCGTCTATCGGCGGGTGCGTCGATAGGAGACGTGAAAGCTCGCTGTCCGCTTCGCTGTGAACGTATAACTGTCGCAGGAGACCGGTCTCCGGCTTCGACGCCTGCTCGATTTTCGTGAGGGCTCGGGCGAGTCCAACGGGATTCCCCGTTATCTCGATCGCGCGGTCGTCGGCTGCCAACTCTCGACGCCTGGAGTAGCCGAGTATCAGCAGCGTTACCGCGAACCCGAGACCAGCAACGACCTGTAGCGCGTACTGCTGTGCCCGCCCGAGCCAGGAACGCGACCACGACGACGGGTCGCCGCGAAGCAACGCGAGCGAACGGGCGATACCGCCGGTTAGCACCACGGTGGGGAACACCACGAGGCCAGCGAGCCCGACAAACGTCTGGACGAGGCTGTACGCGACAGTCTGAACGAGCGCGTCGCGGGTCTCTAAGTGTGCGAGTTCGTGTGCCAGCAGCGCCTCGAACTCCGTCGCGGATAACAGTTGGAACAGCCGCCGGTCGACGACGATGACCCCAGCGCCGCCGCCGATGGCGAACGCGTTCGGGATCGGCAGCTCCGCCAGTAGCAACGTCGGCGTCTCGACGTCCATCTGATCGACGAGCGTGTCGAGGCGGCGGTAGACCTCCGGCACACGCGCCCGCGAGAGTTCGACTGCGTCGAGAGACCGCTTGAGCCGCGCCGTAGCAGCCCAGTAGTTCACGATGCCGAAAACAATTGCCGTCACGATAACGACAAGGGCGGCTATCAGCGGCGACGGACGGCTGTCCCACACTGGTAGAAGCAGCGCGTACCCCACGTATGCCGCCGAGAGATAGACCAGCAACGACAACACTCCGACGACGGCCATGAGGAGCCGTCGGGTCACAGCCATGTTCGTCGGTACGCCGCTGTGCGAAAAAATCGCTTCGGTGGCGTCACCACTGTTCCGTCCTTCGAATACTGCGATGCCAGTTTCGCGGCCATCGAGGTGAAGATGAGACTACAGCGGGATTAGCGGGGCTGTGATGCGTGGTTTCGGCCGAATCGATGCGCAGAAACTGATTCAGATCGCTTTCTGGCCGGACGTTATAGTTGGATAGTCAACTCATCCGGAGTGTTTCCGAGACCGCGGGTAGTGTAGCCACTCAGACGTCGCGCTACCACGGTTAGAGATCCTCGCTATCCGATGCCGGTTTCCTTCTTCAACAGCGTAAGCGTGTTGTCGGCCGTTACGATCGGCGAATGTTCATACTCACCGGTCAACTCGACCTGTACCAGCAAATCCACTGCTCGCCAGATAGAGTACAGCAGACACGCAAACGAGAAGTAAAAGAAGCGAAGCCCAAAATTCTTCGAGGTCGTCGCAGCCATGAACCGCTTGATCGATTTGTACCCGCTCTCTATCTCCCAGCGGTAGCCGTACTCAGTGAGGTGCCCACTCCCCCGATTCGTCATGAACACTGAATACTGCCGGTAATCGTCGTGCTCGGAGTCTTCTTTCCGGCGGTAGATCAGCGTCGTCTCGTGCCACTCGTTCTTGCCCAGATGAAGCTTGCGGTCGGTTTCATACCGGTCTTGGCCCCGCTGGAGTAACCGCTTGGCCTGGGCTTTCTCGCTGGTCTGCATCCGCTTGGGAACGACGTAGGCGAGTCCACGCTGGCTGATCATCTCCAAGACGTGCTGACTGTCGAACTCCCGGTCCATCAGTACGTTATCGACGTGGACCAACTCTTCAGCCGAATCCAGCAAGTCCTCGACGATTTCCTTTCGTGAATCTCCTCGTCGAACCGGTCGTGCATCAAGCACGAGTGGAACGGCGTTGCCGACTAACTGGACCGTCGCCCACTGATAGGCGTACTCGTCAGTCTTCTCCTTCGTTCCGATGATCTCGTCCTCGTGACCCGTTCTATCGCCTGTGAAGGGGGTAGCTTCGGTAATGTCGATTGCGACGATTCCGGCTCGAACGAACTGCTCTGTCTCGGCAACTTCGTTCAGGAGCCGAGTGATGGCCTGCCGGTACATCGCTCGAACCTGTTCAATCGAGAGGTCCCGAATCTGCTCCCGATGGGCGTGCCCCAGCGGCGTCCGATCCCGAGTCGATTCGTAGACGAAACTGCGAGCCCCTTCGTTCGCAGCCAGCCGCTCGCGAAGTCCGAGATACGTTTGTAAGTCCCAGTACGCGTTCTCATGGATTTCACAGCCATCACCACGGTCCAGCGAGAATGACGGGAAGACAACACGGCTGACGTGATCGCTGATCTTCGCTGCTTCTTCCAAAACAGTCTGGTCGTCCGGATCGGTCGGCCCAGACTCGTCATTATGATACTGGAGCTTTCGTTCTGGGTCACGAGGCACCGCAATACCGGCGTTCTGTGCGTTGATGAGGAGCGTCCGAGCCGTTCTCTCGACTGTCTCACGGAGGTCGGCACTGAAGCGCTTGTTCCAACTGCGCCAGAGTGTCGACTGGTCGGGAACGGAATCGAACCCGAGCGAGCGACGGGTTTCTGAGTGTTGCCGGAGATACTCGACGAGCGCGGTTTCGTGGTCCCAGGCGTGTATCTCCTTCACCAGGAACGCCCTGAAGAGCTGTGACATCTCGTATCGAGTCGGACCGCAGTACTGGTCGTGAGAATTGAACTCCACATAGGACAGTGGATACTGACAGACGAACCCCTCAACCGAGTCGTGGGCGTCGTGCTCAAACCAGATTCCCGAGACGGTCCGGAAATCCTCAGTGAGCGCCGGCAGTGAACTCCGGTCGTACAGTGGCGTCGAGTCGTAGGCCGGCCAGTCGAGATACTCTGTTGTCGCTATCGAACGGAAGACATCGCGCCGAGAGACGGCAGTCGGTGCCATCGGAGACACGTCTGCTGTTCTCGGCCAATGGTATGACGTTCTCTCTGACGCTCCCGTGGGGACTCAGGCCTCCTCAGCTTCGGGATCGTTCACAGACAGCAATCCCGTCGCCATCAGCCGCCGAGTGATCGCGACCAGCCCGTTGTCGAATCCGCGGCCAAAGATTCCTTGTTCGTGCTCACGGCCGTCTGCTCTCGTTTCGGTGAACGAACTCACCAAAATCGCCTCACGGTCGGCCAGCAACAGCCGACTGATTTCCGTATCGTCATCTGGAAGCGGTGACCGGCTCAGCCAGTCCAATCCTGAGACGAACACTTCGACACTAGGCAGGGCATCCTGAATTGTGGCCTGGAGGTCTTCATCGACTGTCCCAATGATGACGTTCACATCGCGTTCCTGAGCCGCCTGCAGCTGTTCGGCCAGCTGGTCGGTGAAAACACTCTCGTGGCCGACCACAAGGATCAACTCCTCTGTCGACCCCTCGATCAACTGCTGCGTCCGACTCGTAATGCCTTGGTCGCCGGAGATGGACCACACCTCGTGGGTGGCCTCTGTCGAGTCTCCCTTATCGGTCGGCTCGAGCCCACTCAGGGCACTTCGGAGTGACTCGGTGCGCTCGGCGTACTCCGACTGGAGGGTGTTGACAGCCTCGTCGATGGAGACTGCTCGAAATATCTGTGGGTTCGAGTGCTGGGTTTCTACCAGCCCCTTCGATTCCAATACGCGAATCGCGTCGTAGACGCGCGTCCGGGGCACTTTGGAGGTCTCGCTGATGTCCTTGGCCGTCCCGCGCTGGCGGCGTGCGAGCGCAACGAACGACTTGGCTTCGTACTCTTTGAGCCCGAGTTGTTGGAGCAATTCGATCGCTTGGTCTTGATTTGAAACATCTTCCATTGGTCCCAACCTCGACTGCTACCGTATGGTTCGTGCCCCGAGTGTTTAGTACGTCGCACCGAGATGCGCCAATGTCACCCAAATTATCACAGGATTACTTCGATTGTGAGTGGTCTGAGCGCTTTAAATTCGGTGCTATTCAGCTATTCACTCACTTAATCACAATACTTCTTTGTGCGGGTAGCACGGAGGGTAGAGTGACGTGTAGGCACAGATTTGGTCCCAACCTCTCTGTCGCTACACGTCAGAAACCACCATACACGGTGGTTTTCACGAGACTGGTCACGAATCAATGTCCGGCGATCCATCCGACCAAGCACGATCCACGGCCGTCAAACAGCTCAAAGCGCTCGGCCTCAGTACCTACGCTGCCCGGACATTCGTCGCCCTCGTCAGCCTCGGCGAGGGAACCGCCCAAGACGTGAGTGAAGTTGCCGATGTCCCCCGAACACGCGTCTACGACGCGGCTGACGAGCTTCATGACCGCGGTCTCGTTGACGTGAAACAGTCGAGCCCCCAGCGATATTGGGCCATTTCGACAGAGACGCCGGCCGTCACTTCGAACAGGAGTACGACCACCGTGTGACGGTCCTGACAGACGCACTCGACCAGCTTGCATCGGCAGATCGCAGCACTGAACAGCAGGGTGTCTGGACGGTAACCGGCCGGGATACCGTGAGCGAACGCGTGGTGGATTTCATCTCGGCCGCGGATGATGAGGTCGTGTATATGACTGCCGAGGAGCTGCTGACCGACGAAATCGCTGAATGCCTCTCGACCGTCAGCGACCGTGGGGTCTCGATTCGGCTCGCAGAAATGTCCCAGTCCGTCGAAGCCCGGCTCGAACAGGATGTTCCTTACGCGCAACTGTTCGAATCGCTGTGGGACTGGTCGGATACGCCTGCTGGTCGCCTCCTAATGGTGGACCAAAATAAAACGCTCGTGAGTGTGCTCGTCGACGGCAACGGTGAACACCCACCCGAACCTCGTGACGAAACCGCTATCTGGGGCGCGGGTCAGACGAATAGCCTTGTCGTAGTCCTGAAAGCGCTGTTCACTTGGCAACTCGACAACAATCGCGACTCGCAAGATGAATAGTCACTCAGATACTCACAACAATGCTATACAGGCCCGGGTTCAATATACGGGGCCAGAAGCAATGGTGGTTGCTCCCGCTGTCGCTTCTTCCACAATAACTGGTGATCGCTAATGGGTGACGACACGAACAGAGTCGATGATTCGGAGATATCCGACCAGACCGACAGCACAGATGCGAGACCCCGACAGTTCGTCACAACTGGCAGCAGTCGGGCCGGCCCAGTGTGATGGTCGTCGAAGCAGTTGCTGCAGCCACTGACCGGCCCACGACGGAACTCCCACCGCTGCAGGGAACTCTCGATGCAGATGCACTCGACACACTACTCAACGGACAGTCATCATCAGTAACAGTCTCCTTCAGGTACGCCGACACCGCCGTCTCGGTGAGCGAGAACGGAAGCATAGAAGTCCACGTCGATGGAGACCTCAGAGAGGAAAACGACGGATAGGAACTGTGGCCCATCAAAACACGCCACCGGACCACGACCATGCGACTGTTGCTCAATCAAATAACGATCAGGAGATAGACGACGATGTCTCTTCTTGGTGATCGTCGATGGCCTCAAGCAGTCTGAGAACATTTTGGAACTCTCGACCTCGATGCACAGTTCCCTGGCTGGTGTCGTACTCGATCACGTTCGCGTCCTGTAACTTCGGCAGGTGAACGTGGTGAAGCTCGATACCTCGATGTTCTACAGAACCGTTGCCATCGGGTTGCAGTGAATCCTCCCCTTCCAGGTGCTGTGTGAGTTGGTCGACAGTCGTCCCGTCGGGTGTGTCAGCCACCCGGCGGAGGATCTGTTGTCGCTGCTGGTTGGTCAGCAGCTTTAGTGCTGTCTCGGTCGTCATCCGCTGTTCTGAGTTGCTCATGAGTAGTCCCACCATGTCCAGTCGGGGCATCGGCTCGCAAGAACATGGACTAGATACTTCACGGAGCTAGCGGATACCCGTGTCGTTAACCCGGATCCTCAAAGTGTGTAGACAGTTCGCGGTGTATCTGGGAAAATTTGGGGAGAAAATGATCTCAAAACCGTATGCATTGAGACGGCCAGTCTCAACTTCTGCCATCGAGGATTTGGTATAGCGATATCGAATTTACTTCGGCTCCAAAAACGGAATACCTACTTCGCCGGACCGGCGACAAATCAGCGTTTCAGGCCTTGCTGCCGGTGATAGATACGAAGCAGCGCACACTGTAGCCGACACGCCTTTTTCACCGCCACACGGACCACTCAGTATGCGAACCGCACGACTTCTGACCGAGGATGGACCGCTCACCGGCGAATACGTCGATGGCGTCGTCCACGCTGACGACGGCCAGTACGTGGTCGGTCGCGATGGACGACTGCTCCCGCCGTGTGAACCGACCGCGCTGTACTGCGTCGGTCGGAACTACGCCGCGACCAACGACCAGATGGATTACGACCGGCCCGAGGAGCCTGACTTCTTCATCAAGCCGCCGACGTCACTGCTCGCCCACGAGCAGGACATTCCCTACCCGCCATTCACCGACGAGCTCACCTACGCCGGCGAGCTAGCTGCGGTCATCGGCGAGCGGTGCCACGATATCGACCCAGCTGATGTTCCGGACGCAGTCGCGGGATACACGATCCTGAACGACGTCGACGCGCTGGACCAGCAGGGCCGAACCGCACGCAAGGCCTTCGACGGGTCCGGGCCCCTGGGGCCATGGATCGAGACTGATGTCGACCCCACCGGTATCGACATGTACACCGATATCAACGACGAGCGCCGGCAGTCTGCCAACACCAGCGAGATGCTGTTCGGTCCCCACGAGGTGGTCGCGTACCTTTCCGAGCGGTTCACGCTCCGTCCGGGCGACGTTGTTGCGTTCGGCAGTCCGGCCAACCCGGGGACGGTCGCGCCCGGTGACACAATCGAGATAACCTACGAGGGTGTCGGGACGCTCCGGAACTCGGTCGTTTCGCTATAACGGCATTAAGACGCTGGAATAGCCATATAGCGGCCTTCTTTAGCCTCTTCTCGACAGATTAGTGAATCTGAGCGCTATGGCTCGATAAACCACTAAACGCTATACAAAATCACTGCAGCCGGGACCGAATCGTCTCCGCGGTTTGCTCGCCGATACCGTCGATAGCCGTCAGTTCTTCATCAGAGGCTGTCCTGACGTTGTCCACACTGCCAAAGCGCCGGAGCAGTCGCTTCCGCGTCTCGGGGCCGATGCCGGGCACGTCGTCAAGGGTCGTCGACACTTCGTCCCGTAGCGTCTGGTGGTACTGGACGGCAAAGCGGTGGGCCTCGTCGCGAATCCGCTGGAGCAAGTGGAGCTGCGGGGCGTCGCTGTCCCAGTCGTACACGCGGTCGGGTGTGATGACCAGTTCCTCGTCCTTCGCCAGCGCGATGGCCGGTACGTCCCAGCCAGTCTCGGCGAGGGCGTCGCGGGCCGCCCCGAGCTGGCCGTCGCCGCCATCGATGAGTAGCAGGTCCGGGTCCGGCCGGTCGTCCCGTCCTTCGACGGCGCGCGCGGCCCGCCAGCGGAGGAGTTCGCGCATGTTCGCGTAGTCGTCGTTCTGTTCGGTGAGCTTTTTCCGCCGGTAGTCGCTCTTCTCGGGCGTCTCGTCGACGAAGGTGACGTTCGAACCGACGGCTGACCGACCCTGTGCGTGGCTCACGTCGAAGCCCTCGATACGGCCCGGACGGTCGATACCCAGTGCGTCGGCTAGACGGCCGCTCTCGTCGTCGGTCCCACCGCGCTGGCGGGCATTCTTCAGCGCGAGGTCGACCAACGTCGCCTCCCGACCGGCCCCGGGCACGCCGAGCGTGACGCCCTCGCTCTCAAGCCACGCTTCGATGTCCGGGTCGGCAGGGGCTTCGGCACAGAGAATCCGGTCGGGGAGCTCTCGCTCGGCGTAGTACTGCGGGATGAACGCCCGGTACACGCCGGCAGTCCCTTCGCCATCCGGTGCTTCGAGTGTATGCCGGTCCCGTTCGACGAGCTTGCCGCCTTCGGCGTGGAGCCGGGCGACGATGGCGCGCTCGCCCTCGATGGCAGCCCCAAGCACGTCTGTTGTCTGATACCCCCCAGAGTCGCTGACGGCAGTGTCGCCCTCGCCGTGGAGCGCCTCGACGGCCCCGAGCTTGTCCCGGAGGTTTGCGGCGCGTTCGAACTCTTGGTTCTGTGCAGCGGCCTCCATCTCGCGGCGCAACGGGTCCGCCAGAACACCGGTTTCACCCTCGAAGTACCGCGTGACGGCTTCGACGTCCTCGGCGTACTCGCCCTCGCTGATTTCGCCGGTGCAGGGTGCGGTACAGATGCCCATCTCGTAGTCGAGACAGGGCCGGTCCCGGTTGCTGTACTTGTGGTCGGAACACCCCCGGAGCCCGTACGTCTCCCGCAGTGCCTTCACCACCGTCTCGACCCGCCCCTTGTCGGTGAACGGCCCGTAGACGGTTGCGCCGTCCGCGGGGTCACGGGTCACCTCGATTCGGGGGACGGCATGGTCGGTCAACTGGACCAGCGGGTAGGACTTGTCGTCTTTCAGCCGGACGTTGTACGGCGGCCGGTGGCGCTTGATGAGGTTCGCTTCGAGGAGCAGCGCCTGCGTCTCGGTGTCGGTGACGGCGAAGTCGATGGTTTCGGCTCGCTCGACCATCTTGGCGATGCGCTCGCTCCGCGGGTCGGCGTACGAGCGCACGCGGTCTCGCAGGTCGACAGCCTTCCCGACGTAGAGGACCCGGCGTTTGTCGTCCCGGCCCTGTTCGAACAGGTACACGCCGGCTCCCGTGGCAACGACCCCGCGCGCTCTCGAACCTCGTCGGCGTCCATTAGCACGGGGTTGGCGCTCGGCGGGGTTGAACGTCACGGGAGCGGGTCGTCTGGTGCCGACTGGGCCGCACTGCCGGCATCGGCAGGCGGAGCCTCCGGAACGATGGCAGCTTCGATCCGGTCGACGACGCTCTCGTCGTCCGGTGCAGTCAGCTCGATATCGTCGTCGCCGGCGACGCGCACGACGAGCAGTCGGTCGCGGCTCCAGAGGTAGACACCGAGGACGACGGCGGCAAAGGCCAGTGCGAGACCGCCGAACAGTCGCATCAGGTCGTCCAGTTGCGCCATCAGCGTCAGCATCGTCTGGAGCATTCCAAGCATGCCCCCGATACCGACGGCGCTCGCGGCACCGCCGCTGTCCAGCGAGACGTTGCCCACGAGGCTGTCGAGGCTCACGGTCATCCCGGCGGCCACAAGCACGACACCGACGACCAGCGCCTTCACGCCGAGTTCGAGAAACGACCAGTCGCCGCTGGTGGTGACGTCGACGCCCTCGACGTTGGGGCGGTCGACCTGTCGGTAGTTCGACCCCTCGCGGTCCGGCGTGAACACGAGGACGCGGTGACTCGTCACGACGACCCCGCCACGGTCCAGCCTGACGTCCGCTTCGATCACCTCGCCGTCGTACAGGAGGCTCTCGGCCCGTGCGACCCAATCCATACACCCTGTTTACCGCGGACACCTGTATATTCTCCCCCCGTAACCGCTAACTGTGCGCCCTCGAACATGACAGTATGACCGCCGACCCCCGCTGCCCTCACTGCTCGGAGAAGGTCAGTGCGACCGCGACGTGGTGTATGCACTGTGGCCGGGACTTCGAGAGCCCGGTCGACGCCGGAACCGGAACGACGGTTCTCGATGCCGGCGGCAGCCAGACCACGTCAGACCTCGAAGCGGCGCTGAACGCCGGCGACGTCGACGGTATCCAGAACGCTCTCGCACAGAGCGACAACGGGCCGACACTCGTCGGTGTCGTACTTGCCGGTATCGCGCTGTTTACCCTCCCACTCGTCTCGCCCCCGGGCGCTGCACTGTATCTCCTCGTCGTCGCCGGTGTCGGGGCAATTGCCGCGACACAGTCGACGTTCGACGCGGCGCTCAGAACCGGCGGGAAGGCACTCGCACTCGCTCCCTTCCTGCTGGTGTTTCTCGACGTGTTCCTCGGATATCTGTTCAGCGGAGCGGTAGCGACCAGTGCCACAGTTCTGTTCGGCCCGGCAATTTACGCCGGTCTGGTCATGTACGGCGTCCGCTGGTATCGTCGTCGCTGAGCGGTCTGCGGTGACCCGAACCCGAGTTGGCGTGCATCTCGACCAGCGTGTCGGCGACTTGCTTGACCGCTCTATCCGCGACGGCCGCTCGCTGGGCATCCGTGAGCGGGGTGTGGCGGCCCATGGACGAATGTGGTTATTCAACTGATAAATACTTCGTGGAAGGTACAACCGCCATCTGTGTCTTTTCCTCGTGAGCGGTCCGCTCTTCTCAGGCCGCACGCCGGTTCGCTTCGCCCGGTATCAAAACTACCATGCCTCCCGGATTCGAGTGGTCATCTACTACAGGTGGTTCTGTGACCGAAAAACGCGAATACAAAGACGACTATCAGGACAAGACGCTGTATCTCCCGGGGCCGACCGAGGTGCGCGAGGACGTTATCGAGGCGATGGCCGAACCGATGTTCGGCCACCGGATGGACCGGATGACGGACCTCTACACCACCATCGTCGAGGACACGAAGGAGTTCCTCGGCACCGACAACGACGTCATCGTGCTCACGGCGTCGGGCACGGAGTTCTGGGAGTCGACGACGCTCAACCTGGTTGAGGACAGCATGCTCGTGCCGACCTCCGGCGCGTTCAGCGAGCGCCAGGCCAACGTCGCAGAGCGCCTCGGCAAGGACGTCGACCGCATCGAGTACGACTGGGGCACGGCGGTCAAGCCCGGCGACATCCGTGACGCGCTCGAATCCGGTGACTACGACGCCGTCGGGGCCGTGATGAACGAGACCTCGACCGGCGTCCGGAACCCTATCGAGGAGATCGGCGACGTGGTCGCGGAGTACCCGGACACCTACTTCATCGTCGACGCCATCTCCTGTCTCGGCGGCGACCAGATCGACATCGAGGCACACGGCATCGACGCCATCTTCACGTCCACGCAGAAGGCCTTCGCCATGCCGCCGGGGCTCGCGGTCTGTGCCGTCAGCGACGCGGCCTACGAGCGGGAACTGGAGAAAGACTCGGCGTCGTGGTACGGCGGCTTCCAGCGCTGTCTGGACTACTACGACCGGAAGGGCCAGACCCACTCCACGCCGGCGATTCCGCTCATGCTCGCGTACCGCAAGCAGATGAAACACATGCTTGATGAGAGCCACGACGCCCGCGACCAGCGCCATCAGGAGATGGCCGAGTACACGCGCGAGTGGGCGCGCGAACACTTCGACCTCTACCCCGAGGAGGGCTACGAGTCCCAGACGGTGACCTGCATCGAGAACACGCAGGACATCAACGTCGCCGAGACGGTCGAGACCGTCTCCGAAGAATACGACATGGTGTTCTCCAGCGGCTACGGCGACATCAGCGAGGAGAGTTTCCGCATCGGGCACATGGGCGAACACACCGTCGAGAGTATCAAAGAACTAACCGACGCAATCGAGGACGTCGCCGATCTGTAAATTGAGAAATAATCGACTGAGGCCGGGGCTATAGGCCGTTCTGGGGCGGTTCGATTCTACCACTTGGCGTTTTCACAGTTTGATAATGCTGGGAAGACTATATTACTGCCGACTACTTTGATGTAGATAGACGAACCATATGAGTAAAAGCAACAGGCGGAGTAGGGACAGCGACTCCTCAACACCGATGAACGTGACCAGAAAACAGTTCGACTGGAGCGAGACGCGACCGAGCGCGGCAGTGACTGAGTACATCTCCGCCATGACCGGCCGGGAACAAACTGACTTCGCACCGCTGTACGAGACTGTCGACCCCGAAGCGCTCGACTCACTCGTCGACTCCTCGAAGCGCTCGACGCCTGTCAGTATCTCGTTTGAATATGCCGGTCACTCGGTCACTGTCCGAAGCGACGGGGAACTCGTTATCAAGGCACCAAGCGCCAGTATTGGCCGATAGCTTTCGGTTTGCGGAGTTTTTGCCCCTCCTCTCCTGTTTTCCCCCTGATAGCGATTGTGCTTGTGCAGGATCGAAACGCTAGTTCCGAATATCTATAAAAAACCGTTTTTAGGCCTCGACACCCCAATTATCAGTGTTTGAATTCGAAAAGGTAGGCATAAGTCAGGAGGTCAGAAATTCGTACGTATGACTGGGACGAACGTGCGAGCGAGGGTTGTGACCCACTACAGCCGACGAATCGGGGTCGCAATCGGTGTGACGCTCGCAGTCACGCTCGCGTTCGGGGCTGTGTTTGCCGCGCACGCGGCAAATCAGGGGGCTGGACTCGCGGCCATTTCTGGGACGCTGTTCGTGGTAACGCTCAATCTCGGACTGCTCGCGATTGTTCTGGCCGGGAACGCGGCGGTCGAACTCCGGCGCCTGACCGACGCCGCGACAGCTATCGAGGACGGCGACCTTGAGACTAGTCCGGACGTCGACCGCGCGGACGAGTTCGGTCGCCTCGCATCGGCTTTTGACAGTATGCGCCGCTCTCTCAGCGACGCGTTCGACGAGTCCGAAACCGCACGTAAGGAGGCCGAACAGGCCAAGCAAGACGCACAGGCGGCGCGACAGGAGGCCGAGGAGTTCAACGAAACGCTCCTTGATCATGCGACGGACATCGGTGACGCAATGACGGCCGCGGCTGACGGCGATTTCACCCGAAGTCTCGACACAGACACCGGTGTCGATGCCGTCGAACGGATCTCGGTCGCCTACGAGGAGATGGCCGACGGCCTCTCGGAAACTGTCGTCGATATCCGGCAGTTCGCAACTGATGTTGAGGAAGCAAGCACGGCCGTCGCTGCCGACGCGACAGAGGTCGAGGAACTCAATCAGTCTCTTGCCGTCGATATCCGGGAACTGGCCGGCGATATCGAAGCACAGGCAACCCAGCTCGAAACGGCCATCGAAGAGACGAACGACCTGTCCGCGACCGTCGAAGAAGTCGCCTCGACGACTGACGAAGTCGCTCGACAGGCCGGGGAAGCCGCGAACGTAGGCGCGACCGGGACAGACCGTACGGCAGAGGCCATTGAGGCCATCGAAGGAATCGAAACCGCTGTGACCCACCTCGACGAGTTGGTGACTGACTTGGATGACCGCATGGACGACGTCGCGGCCACGACCGGGCTGATAGATGATATCGCCGAGCAGACGAATATGCTCGCACTGAACGCCAACATCGAGGCCTCACACGCCGGTGACGGCGGTGACGGGTTCGCTGTCGTTGCCGAGGAAGTCAAGACGCTCGCGGAGGAAACCCAAGCGGCGATCGACGAGATCGAGAGTATCGTTGAGGGGGCTCGCGGGGAAGTCGACGAGGTGGCCGACGAGATGGACCACACCAGAGAGCGCATCGACGCGGGCGTTACCACGGTCAATCAGGTCGGTGACGCCGTCGAGCGGTTGACTGACACTGTCGACGATGTCGACGCTGCGATGGCCGAGATCTCACGGGCGACCGACGACGGTGCCAGCGCGACCGAGGAACTGGCTGCGACTATCGACACCGTCGGCGAGGTCGCCAGCGACGTCGCCGAACAGTCCCACGACCTGGCCGATACGGCCCAGGAAACCGCCGAAACGATGAGTGCCGTCCGGCAGCGGGCAGAGGACCTCTCGACACGGACCCGAGAACTCATCGATCGACTCGATGCGTTCGAGACGCGGGCAGTCGGTCACGGTGGAACGGACGGGGCGACACCGACCGCCGGACAACAGCGCGTCGGGGGCGACGATGATTAGCGGGTCGGCCGTCTACGAGATCGCCGCGGTCCTGCTGGCCGTCGCGGCCGTCGTGCTCTCTGGGTGGCTCAGGCGCATTCCGTCGTCCCACCGACACTACTGCTACCCGGTGGTGGCCGTCGTCGGGATTTCGGCCGTGACGACCGCGCTGACGGCGGCCGGCGTCCTGCCAGTGCCCGGGTCCCAGCTCACTGTCCCGAACATCGTCGACGACTTCGTCGCGTACACGGTGCTGTGGACGCTCACGGTCGCGATAGCCGGGGCGTCCCGCCGAACGTTGGCTGTCGCCGCCGCCATCCCGGCGGTACAGGTCATCGCTTTCAACGGCGGGACGATCGTCGGCGGCGCTATCGGACTCGTCGGCTTTGGCGTCCTCGTTATCGGCCAGCTCCTGCTTGCGTACCTGTTACTCGGCCCAGTCTGGCGTCGTGCGGCCGACCTGCCCGACGACCAGCGGCTCCTGCACTGGAAGTCCCGGAACCTCCTGTTGTTCCTCATCGGGATGCTCATCGCCTACTCGTTGCTTGCGGTTGCGGACGTGTTCGACCCGTTCGTGTTGACCGTCATCAGCGAGTACATGGGGCTCCTGATCCGCGTCGGCTTCGCCGGGTTCCTGTTTGCCAACGTCGATGCTATCGCGGTCGACCGGACCGGCTTTGCGACGTAGCATCGGAGTCGGCTGGCGCTCAGCACGCTGATTGACGAGGGCCGCTGTTGTTGGTATAACACTCTGCAATCCCAGACGGAGTTGCTTAGTGGTCGGCACCCAGAACAGACTGTAATGGCTGTAGCCGACGACGCTGATCTCGCGGACAACCCCTATGTCGAGGGACCCCCGACCGAGTTCGAGGACACAACGACTCTCGACGAAGCGACGGCCCGCGAGCAAGCCGACCAGTTGCGCGAGGCGCTCCGCTACCACGATTACCGGTACTACGTCGAGAACGACCCGGTCATCGGCGACCGGGCCTACGACGCGCTGTTTGCCCGGCTCCAGCGACTCGAATCGGCGTTCGACCTCGACACCGACGGCAGTCCGACCCAGCGCGTCGGTGGCGAGCCACTGGACGAACTCCCCGACGTCGAACACGTCGCCCGGATGGGCTCTATCGACCAGGGCGGCGAGGAAGCGGACGTACGGGAGTTCGACGAGCGGGTTCGCGACGGGCTGGGAACCGACGCCGTTCAGTACTTCTGCGAGCCGAAGTTCGACGGCCTCTCTATCGAGATCGTCTACGAGGATGGCGTCTATCAGCGCGCTGCGACCCGCGGCGACGGCGAGATCGGCGAGGACGTGACCGAGAACGTCCGGACCATCTCCAGTGTCCCCCAGCGGCTCCGCGGTGACTACCCCGACTTCCTGGCCGTCCGCGGCGAGGTGTACATCCCGCGGGACGCCTTCACGGCGTTCAACCGCGAGCGCGTCGAGCGCGGCGAGGACCCCTTCGCGAACCCCCGCAACGCCGCCGCCGGGACGCTCCGCCAGCTCGACCCGGCGGTGACCGCAGAACGCCCGCTGTCGGTGTTCTTCTTCGGCGTCCTTGACGCTTCGGTCAGCTTCGAGAGCCACAGCGAGATACACGAGCGGTTCCCCGAGTGGGGCCTCCGGGTGTGCCAGCGGACCGCTGTCGTCGACGACATCGACGCCGCCATCGACTACCGGACCGACCAGCAGCAGGCCCGCGACGACCTCGATTACGAGATCGACGGCGTCGTCATCAAAGTCGACGACATGGACGCCTGCGACGAACTCGGCTCGACCTCGCGCGCCCCGCGGTGGGCCTTCGCCTACAAGTTCCCGGCCCGCAAGGAGGAGACGACGGTGCGGGACATCGTCGTGCAGGTCGGCCGGACCGGCCGGCTCACCCCCGTCGCGCTGATGGACCCCGTCGAGGTCGGCGGCGTCACCGTCTCCCGCGCCTCGCTGCACAACCCCTCGCTCATCGCCGACCTCGGCGTCGACGTGGGCGACCGTGTCCGCATCAAGCGGGCCGGCGACGTCATCCCGGACGTCGTCGAAGTGCTCGATGACAACGGCGACGGCCACTTCGAGTTCCCGGACACCTGCCCAGCCTGTGACAGCCCGGTCGAGCGCGATGGCCCGATGGCGTTCTGCACCGGCGGCCTCACCTGCCCCGCCCAGCGCGAGCGCAGCGTCGAACATTACGCCAGCCGCGACGCGCTGGACATCGAGGGCCTGGGCGAGAAGGCCGTCCAGCAACTGCTGGACGCCGACCTCGTCTCGGACCCCGCGGACCTGTACGAACTCACCGTCGAGGACCTCACTGACCTGGAGGGCTGGGGCGAGACCAGCGCCCGGAACCTCGTCGAAGGGATGGACGACGCCCGCGAGCCGCCGCTTGCGAACTTCCTCGTCGCGCTGGGTATCCCCGAAGTGGGCACCGTCACCGCACGAAACCTCGCCCAGGAGTTCGGCACGTTCGAGGCGATACTGGACGCCGCTGACGACGGCAACACCGACGCGTTCGAGGCCGTCCCCGACGTAGGTTCGACCGTCGCGCGCTCAATCGTGGAGTTCTTCGAGGGCGAGGGCAACCGCGCCGTCATCGACCGCCTGCTCGACCACGTCGACCCGCAGGCCGCCGAAGAAACGGGCGGTGATGCACTGTCGGGCCAGACGTTCGTCTTCACCGGCTCGCTCGACGGCTACACCCGCAGCGACGCACAGGACCTAATCGAGCGCAACGGCGGGTCAGCGACGAGCAGTGTCTCCGGCAACACGGACTATCTGGTGCTTGGCGACAATCCCGGCCAGCGAAAACGCGATGACGCGGAAGAACACGACGTGGAAACGCTGAGCGAGCGAGCGTTTGAAGAGCTGTTGGAACAGCAGAACGTACTATAAATCAGCCCCATTGAATAGCTGGTAGCCAATAGCGAGCGGGACAATACACCAGGCTAAGAGTATAACGAATGCAAACGGATCAGAAAGATACCACGGGACAGCCCCTTCAAGGATATTGAATGCTTGTTGCTCCCTTCCTGCTGAAAGGATTCCGCCGCTTACCATTTGTGCACGCACTTGTGCAACTGTGGCCTCGGAGTTGGTAGTTGACTGAACTAACACCTGATACGCTCTCGTCGGGTTGAGAAGTTTCAGAAATAGCTCGATTTTTATGCTAGTCGCGGATGCAACATTTGCATGCTCTTGAAGAAGGCTTCCAGTACCCCTTGCAGCCCTTCCCCAGAGCGCAAAGAGATATAAGAAGATTCCCGCTGCTACCATAAGCGACCGTTTTGCGGTTGCGGTCGCGGCTGAGGCACCGAGAGAGAAACCGATGAATGTCAGGGCCAGCACTAGGGTTAATCCGTAGAGCTTACTATAGAACCCCAATGCAATATCACTGCCAGCCTCTGGAAGGAAAACGAGTATCTGCAACACAAATATGACTACCAGCGTCGTCGCAATTGAAAGGTACCTCCCAATCAACTTCCCTATAATTACATCTTTACGAGTATATGGGAGCGACATGAGGATCTTTAACGAACCGCGTTCGCGTTCTCCTGAAATCGCAGTGTAAGTAAACCCAATAGCGGCAATTGGGATGATAACAGAGAGAACTCGGGGAGACGTAACTACCAGATTAAGCACTCCAGAGGCTGCTTTAGCGTTACTCCCTAATGGGCTGTAGAGGGCAATAATCGGGAACAGTACGAGACCTGTAAGGAAAATTATGGCTAATACGAGTACTGCCCGCGTGCGAATCATGTCTGCGAACTCTTTTTTCACGATTGGGTACCAATCGGCGAATTCTGAGTTCTTGATGCTCGTATCGACGTCGCTTATGAAGCGCTTGACGGGGTTCTGCTCGGGACTCATGCGTCCACCTCCTGCTGACTCTGTTCTGTCTCGGTGTATGCGGCGAACACTTCGTCGAGTGATGCCTCCTCAGTGTCGAAGTTGGCGACCTCGTGGCCGTTCTTCTCGACGGCGTTGAGGACCGCCATCTTCGCGTCGCCGTCGCAGGTGACTGAGAGCGTATTTCCGTCCGCGGTCACCCCCGACACCGCATCGATTCCCTCGATTGCTGCAATCACGTCGTCAGTGCCATCGCCGTCGGCCAGCGTCACACGGAGGACGGTGTCCCCGGCGGCGGCCTCGCGCAGCCCGGCGACGCTGTCTTTCGCGATGAGGCGGCCGTTCTGGAGGATACCGACCGTGTCACAGACGGCCTCGACCTGGCCGAGGATGTGACTGGAGAAGAAGACAGTCGCGCCGCGCTCGTTCTCCTCGCGGATGATCTCACGCATCAGCCGTGCGCCGTTCGGGTCGAGCCCAGTCGTCGGCTCGTCGAGGATGAGGAGGTCTGGCTCGCCGACGATGGCCATTGCGAGCACAAGCCGCTGTTGCATCCCCTTGGAGTAGCCGCCGGCCTTGCGGTCGATGGCGTCGGCGATGCCGACCCGTTCGGCCAGTTCGTCGGCGTCGGCGTCGGCGTCTTTCGATTCGATGACAAAGGAGAGGTGCTGGCGACCGGTGAGCCGGTCGTACACGTCGTAGCCTTCGGGGAGGACTCCAGTGCGGGCACGGATTCGCTTCGGTTCTTCGTGGATGTCGTGGCCGAGCACCGTCGCCGACCCGTCGGTCGCGCGGACGAAATCCAGGAGGATGTTGATCGTCGTCGATTTCCCGGCCCCGTTCGGGCCGAGGAAGCCGAAGATTTCGCCCTCCTCGACGGTGAGGTCGACCCCTTGCAGCGCGGTGAGACTCCCGAACTGCTTGGTGACGCCATCCAGTTCTATCGCTGCCATACGGCCGGTTTGTGACGGCCGCCTGTATAGTCTTTCGTGTTCCAGTTATCACGCAAGAAAGTCAGAACGCGGCTACACACCGTCTCAGGGCCGGTTATACCTCAGCGTCGGGGTCGTGGCGCTCGGCCATCCGCTGGGCCTCCGTGGCGTAGCGCTCCCGCGTCTCCTCGTCGGTTACGGGTTCGAGCTTGTCGACCTCGACATCCGTCGCTGCCGTAATCCGTTTCCGTCTGAGCAGGTTCGGCGAGAGCTGCTTGGTCAGGTGGCGGTCGCCCTCTGGGGGCGCGTAGATGAGCGTCACCATCCGCTCGTCGCCGAAACTGGAGCGTTCGACCAGCCAGCACTGGACCGTCTCCTCGTCGTCGGTCATTGCTGTGTCGTTTGCGGGCCGGCGGTTTATATCTTACAACGCTCCAGACCGCCGTCACCGGGTCACGTTCAGCCCTTGCTCAATGTCCGCGGTGAACTCCTCGTCGATGTCGACCGCAGTCCCGGCGTTCCGGACCGTATTCGTCGCGACCACGCCCGCGTTGCCCGACCGGAGTCGGATGCCGGCCGCTGAGGCGTTGCTGACCGTGTTGCCCGTGATGGTGAAACTGTACGGTCGCTCTGCACTCCGTGCGTCGGTGTTGTCCGCATCCGCTGGGACCGTTCGCACAAGGATGCCAACCGGACAGTTGTCGACCTGATTACCCGAAATAGTGATGTCGGACGACCGGGCTTTGGGGGTCCCGGCTACCTCGTCCCGGAGGTGGGTCTCCTTGTACTCGATTTCGATGCCCGCCTCGCCGCCAGGGTCGGGTGCGAACTCCGTCAGGTCCTGACAGACGTTCCCGACAATGGTTCCGCGCTGGGCCGGCGAGCAGGCGATGAGGCTGTGGCCGCCGTCGACGGTGACGTTACCGATGACGGCGAAGTTCGCGACGTTATACGGCGCGATGTTATTGAACTTCACGCCGACGACGCGGTTCCCGGCGATGACCACATCGCTGGACTGCCGGAGGTCGCGGTCGCTGCCGGTCGGTGCGGCCCGGCTGGTGATACCGTACCAGTTCGGATTGACGGCCTCGTTGTGCTCGACCGTCACGCCGGTACACCGCGTGAACGACAGCGCCATCTGGAAACCGTTCACTGTGCGGTTGCGAGCGATGTAGACGCCGTCGCACTGATCGGCCTGAATGGCTTGGTTGTTCAGCTGTGTCCCGTTGGCGTCGAACTCGATGTCGGTGACGGCGACGTTGTCACCGCGCACGCGAACGAGGTCGTGGCCGGCCGGCAGCGGGTTCGACTGGGACTCGGACGGTGCGGGGTCCTCGCCCGTTCCCGTCTGTGACGCAACGAACCGGGTTCCCTGCTGTCCGGTCAGTGTGGTGTTGTCGCCCATCGTCGCCGGCTCGCCAAATCGGAAAGTATCGGCGCTCGCGATAACGGCCCCGCCGCTGTCCGGCACGTTGTCGAAGGCATACTGGAACGCCTCATCGGCAGTACCGCCGGTCGAGAACGCGACGCTGCCGCTGCCGTCAAGCACCAGATACTCCGTACCGTTGCCGTTCCCGTTCGACTGGCCGGCTCCGGTCGTGACGACGTACACTGCCCCTGTCCCCGATAGTCCAGCGCCCGTCTGTGCCTGCCCGGTTCCGCTGAACAGTCCGATGCCCGCTACGGCACCGATACTCGACAGAACGGACCGTCGTGACGCGCCCCAGTCCGACTGTCGCGACCCAGTACTAGCTCCATTTGTGTCAGCAGTCATTCAAGTACGGCTGCCCGGCCGTTCGCAATAACCGCTTATAATAGCGGTCTGAACCATACGTACCCGTCAATACCTGAACTGTCCGGGCCGACTGACGCCGACTAGTGAATCTCTGGGGTGTCAATTTGTTGGCGACGTGGCACTCCAGACGACAGAACGCGACACCCGGGCTCACTATCCCCACCGTTGACAGCAGATTTATGCCGACAGCGACGGGACAGTACGACAATCCGACGTGGGCTCCGACGACTCGCCGTTCGACGACGTGTCGGCTGACCGGGACTACCTTCGGGTCCTGCTCACTGCCGTCTGTGTCGTCGCCGTGGTGCTGGCGACGGCGACGCTCCCGATTCTGGCCCCTGGTGGGACACAGAGCCCGATGGAGTCCCTTATTCCCCTCCCACAGGAGAACCCGTTCGGGGAGGCTGGGGGGACCTCGACTGGCGGCAGCGGCGGGCAACTCGGTGCGCTGAACCCGGGAAGCCAGACTGATGTTGGCGGCTCGCTCGATAGTGGCGACAGCGGCGACAGCCCGTACCAGTCACAGGACACGGAGCCACATTTCACCGTCACGAGTTCGGAACCGGCGTACTGGCGGACCGGCGCGTACGAAACCTACACCGGCACGGGGTGGGACGGGCGTGCGGAACCGCAGGCCTACGAGGGGCCGATGGCGGTCGACGGGATGTCCGACACGACAGTCGACTACGAGGTGCGACTGGCCAAGCCCGCCACGTCGCTGCCGACCGTCTGGCGGCCGAAATCCGTCTCGCGCGACGACGTAATGGTTACCGAGTACGGCGCGGTCACCTCCGAGCGACCGCTGCCTGCCGGGACGACCTACAGCGCGACCAGCGTCACGCCGCCCGACGACCCGGAAGTGCTGCGGACGAGTGGCCGCGACTACCCTGCGGACATCGAATCACGCTACACGGGCGTGCCGGCGTCAACCTCGGCGCAGGTGGGCCCGTTCACCGACCGGCTGACCGAAGACAGCGACTCGCCCTATCAGACCGCGGCGACCATCGAGCAGTGGCTAGAGGCGAACAAGAACTACTCGCTGAACGTCAGCCAGCCGCCCGAGGACGACGTGGCCTCGGAGTTCATCTTCCAGATGGACAAGGGGTACTGCGAGTATTTCGCCACGTCGATGGTGGTGATGCTGCGGAGTCAGGACATCCCGGCGCGCTACGTCGTCGGCTACTCGACTGGCGAGCGGACCGGCCAGAACCAGTACACTGTTCGCGGGATGAACGCCCACGCGTGGGTCGAGGTGTACTTCGAGGGCGTCGGCTGGGTGAAGTTTGACCCAACGCCGGGACAGGAGCGCCTTGCGTCCGAACAGCAGGCGATGCAAAACAGCAGTCAGGACTACAGCGCCGCGGAGTCCGGAAGCCCCGACGAGGAGTTCGCCGTCGGGACGCCGGCGGGCGAGCCACAGACCGAGACCCCGACCGACGGAGGTGGACAGGAGTCTGGCGGTGACGAAACTGAGGGCACTGAGACCGGTGCAGACGGGACCGGTGACAGCGACGAAACTGGCGACTCGGGCGACGGACAGACGGTCTCGCAGTCCGGTGAGTTCATCGTCGAACTCAATCGGACGGCGACGCCGGGCGCGGCGGTGGCCGCGACGGTAACCCGCGACGGCGCACCGGTCGAAGGCGCGACGGTCTCGTTCAACGGTGAGCCGGTCGGAACGACGGGGCCGGCCGGCACCGTTTCCGGGACGGTCCCCTACGAAGCCGAACTGACGATTACTGTCGATGTAGCCAGCGATGCGGACCCACTCATCGCTCCGTCGGTCCCGCGTGACAGCACTCGTGCTTTCGCTGTGACCGGCCCGCAGACCCAGCAGTCGACGAACGCGAGCTACGAACTGAACACGAACGCGTCGGTGAGCATCACCGGCCAACAGGTCACCGGCGGCGAGGTGACCGTCACCGCGACCGTCGACGGCGTGCCGGTGCGGGACGGCGACGTGCTGCTCGACGGCGAGCAGGTGGCGACGACGGACCGACAGGGGCGGGCAACGGTCACGCTCCCGACCGAGCCGGGCAACGCCTCGATTGCCGTCGAGCGCGACGCTGTCAGCGGGAACACGACCGTCGTGCTCGAACAGCTCTCCGTGGCAACGTCGCCGTCGCTCCCGCTGGCCTTGCCCGTCGCTGGCCAGACGGTGAACGCGACGATGGGCGGAGACCCGGTCACGAACGCGACAGTCGCCGTCGGCGGGGAGCCGACAGCACGGACCGGCGCGGCCGGTCAGGCAACGGTCGGGATGCCGTTTGCGGCCAGCGCCGAAATTTCCGTTTCGAAGTACGGCCAGACGGCCACGACGACGGTCGGTGGCCTGCTCGTCAACGCCGCGGGCGTCGTGCTCGCTCTCGGTGTTCTCGTCGCTGGGACGGTCATCGGTGCTCGTCGGAGAAACGTCACGCCGGGGACGGTATGGGGCTGGGTTCGGGCCGCACGCGAACTCGCCGTCGGGGCGCTCGTCGGCATCGCGGTGATGGCCGATGACTTACTGGGCCGTTTCCGAACACGACTCGAACTCACTGTCACGGCGCTCCGTGACCTGCTCGCCGGCCACCGGTCGCCAGCGGCGCTGCTCGACGCGTTGCGAGCGTGGATTTCTGAACGCTTTGCAGCGGCCGAAGACGCAGCCAGCGATGCGGTGGCGGCTGTCTCTACGACTGAATCAAACGGGGACAACGGAACGCCCGCCGCCCGCGTCACCATCCGCGAGGCGTGGACGCGCTTCCTGACCCACGTCTCCCTCCGGCGGTACTGGACGCGGACGCCCGGCGAAATCGCAACCCACGCTATCGAACGGGACGGTCTCCCGCCGGCCGCGGTTCGGACGGTCCGGGACGCGTTCCGGGCGGTCGAGTACGGTCAGCGAGACCCACAGGAGCACGTCGCGGCCGTCGAGGACGCGATTCGGACTATCGAGGCGGCCGCCGGACAGCAGTCCAGTGCGACCGACGGCACTGACGACGGGACGGAGGGGCGGCCCTGATGCGCCTGCGAACGGTCGTCTTCGGGACTGTGGGGCTGCTGGCGACCGCCGTCGCGGCCGCCCTCATCTTTGCGCCGACGGCCGCCGGCGAGTCCCTGGTCGCCGTGTTCGGCAGTGTTGCCCCGACGACCGCCCTCCTCGCCGGGAGCCTGACCGTCGGGCTCTGTGCGGTCCTTGCCGGCTGGCTCGGTGGGCTCCTCGGCGGTGGCTCCCCGACCGCCTTCGACGTGGCCATCGACAGCCCGCCGGAAGACGTGACAGCGACGGAGAGTCGGCTGTTCGCCGCTGACATCG